>CAZAQD010000025.1:0-28643 GCA_964487425.1 uncultured Marvinbryantia sp.
CGCTCTCATTCATGGTGGACGGCCATGCTGTCCTGATCGTCACGGCTGGCGACGCAAAAATCGATAATTGAGATGCCGGAGGGCGAGATCAATGTCTATACGGTAAGGGATGAAGATTATAAGCTGAGCGGGGTACGTGTGGCGACACAGGAAGAATACGATGCCAGAACCCGTGAGGAGGGCAGCATCCTCTATACATTTGGCGACGATATGGAAGTGGAGTATATTGCGGGGAATGCCCGAAGGAAGAAGACGCCGTAATCGTCGGAGATATTGCGATAGAATCTGGCGGGAAAACCACCTACACGCTGGAGGGAGAGTATGGTTCCCGGGAAGCAAAGGAGAATAAAATCTATATTCTCGTCAAACGAAACGGCGATGGAAGTGTGCAGGAAGTGAAGCAGATAACGGCAGAGGAGGTTATGACAGAGAAGATTTTGAGGGACGAGAAGAGCGGGAGTAAGGCTCTTAATTAAAGAACAGCCCGGGGGTTCTGTCGGTGAAAAGGAATCTTCGGGATTTTTATTTTATAGTGGTACAATCGCCAAAACTGCGTTATAATCAGTCACATAGACAAAATCAGGAGGAGAAACGGATATGTTAGAATTTAGATATGATACACAACTGTTAATTGAAGGCGGGGATTTGGATGAGGATGTCATCAGCGATTATTTTACCGAGAATTTTAAAGGGGACTGCCTGCTGGCTGTGGGGGATGAAGATCTGATTAAGATTCATTTCCATACCAATGAGCCCTGGAAGGTGCTGGAGTACTGCGCGACTCTGGGCGAGATTTATGACATTGTGGTAGAGGATATGGACAGACAGGCGAGAGGGTTGAAAGGTTAAGAGGGCATATGAAATCATCAGTGGAATTACAGAATTTATTACATAGGATTGACCATAAGGGATATCCGGCATATAAGGATACAAAGGGGCAGTATCAGTTTGAGCGCTATGTGCTGTCCATTGACCATGTACAGGGAGATCCGTTCGCGGCGCCTTCTAAAGTCAGCGTGTTGATTGCGGGCAGGGATGCGGCGTTTGAAAAGGAATTATACGATGAGCCGTGTAAGCGGATTGCCCTTCAGGATTTTCTGCTGCGTAAGATGGCGGAGAAGATCAGCGCCTATTCTTTTAAAGCAAGAGGTTCGGGAAAAAGCGGGCTGATTGCCGTAACGCAGCCCGGGCAGGAGATATTGAACCGGAGCGCGTGCGCACTCAATCCGGTAAATGGGGATCTGATTGTGCGGATGGAGGTCGGGTTTCCGGCAAACGGAAGAACAATCAATGCCAGGGAGCTGGAAAAGATTTTATTTGATTTTTTGCCGGTATGCGTAAGGCAGACGCTTTACAGGAGATCACACAAAAAGGAAATTTTAGAGGAAGTGATGCATCTGGCAGTAGACCAGCAATACATCAGGACAAAATTGCCGCAGCTTGGCTTGGCGGCATTTCTGGCAAATGGCTCCGTATTGCCGAGAAAATCCGGGGTTTCCCAGCTTCCGATGAAGGATGCGACGCCGTTTACCGCGCCAAAGTCTATGGAGGTGACGTTGGAGCTGCCGTATCATGGGGCAATCAGCGGCATGGGAATTAAGAAGGGAGTGACTCTGATCGTCGGCGGCGGCTATCATGGAAAATCTACGCTGCTAAAAGCGCTGGAGCTTGGTGTATATAACCATATCGCCGGGGACGGCAGGGAGTATGTCATCACGGATGACAGCGCCATGAAGCTGCGCGCTGAGGATGGAAGAAGCGTGCAGAAGGCAGATATCTCTATGTTTATCCGCAATCTGCCGAATAAAAAGGATACCGCGGCATTCTATACGGAGGACGCCAGCGGCAGCACGTCCCAGGCTGCAAATACGGTGGAAGCGATAGAAGCCGGAGCGAAGCTGTTCCTCATTGACGAGGATACCAGCGCGACGAATTTTATGATACGGGACGAATTAATGCAGAGAGTGGTGCACCGGGATGAGGAGCCGATCATTCCCTTTATTGACCGTGTGCGGGAGCTGTATGAAAATCACGGAATTTCCACGATCCTGGTGGCGGGAAGCTGCGGGTCCTATTTTCATAAGGCGGACTGCGTGGTGCAGATGAAGCACTATAAGCCGGAGGAAATCACAGAACGTGCAAAAGCGGAAGCGGAGGCGTTCCCCATGAAGGCGGAGAAGCTCGCCCCGGCATTGGCGCCGGTATTTCAGAGGGTAGTCAAAAGAGATGCGGCATTTCTGAATGACAGCCGGATCAAGACAAAGACGATGGGAAAAGAAGGATTTTCCATTAACCGGGAGAATGTGGATATGCGCCTGGTGGAGCAGCTTATCGATAATGGGCAGGTGACGGCACTGGCGCAGATTCTTGTCTATATGAAACGTCATTTCTTTGACGGGAAAAGGACGCTGGGAGAAGCGGCGGAGCTGTTGGCGGAGAAGATGCAGCAGAAAGAATTTGCGGCGTTTAACGAAGGGCAGATACCGTGTAATCTGACAATGCCGAGGAAGCAGGAGGTTTATGCGGCGCTGAACAGATGCCGGGGGCTGCTCGAAGTGAAGTGAAAGGAATAGAGGTATGGAACAGAATCCCCTGAAGGAACGGCTGGGAGATTTTGAAGCCGTTCTGTTTGATATGGACGGGACGCTGGTAGATTCCATGTGGATGTGGAGCGAGATTGACAGAGAATATCTGGGGAGCTTTGGCATAGAATTACCGACGGATTTGCAGGAGAAGATTGAGGGAATGAGCTTTTCGGAGACTGCGGTTTACATAAAGGAGCGGTTTGGGCTGCCGGACAGCCTGGAGACGATGAAGCGGACATGGGTCGGGATGGCGTGTGACAAATACCGCCGCGAGGTGCCTTATAAAGAGGGGGCGCGTGCTTTTATGGAGCAGTGCCGCGACAGAGGCGTCAAGATGGGCGTTGCCACCAGCAATTCGAGAGAACTGGTGGAGCATGCGGCGCAGGCATTATCCTTTTATGATTATATTTCCTGCATCATCACGGCATGCGAAGTACAAAAGGGCAAACCGGCTCCCGATGTCTACCTGGCGGTGGCGGAAAAATTAGGCGTTGCGCCGGAGAAATGCCTGGTGTTTGAGGATATTGCGGCGGGTATTTTGGCAGGAAAAGCGGCAGGTATGACCGTGTGCGGAGTGGAAGATGATTACTCTGCGAGTAACAGAAGACAAAAACAGGAATTGGCAGATTATTATATTGAAAATTATCTGGAACTGATCTAAGGATGGGGCAATGATATGAGATATACGGGACTGGAGCTGGCTTGGTTTTTTCTCTTATACTCCTTCATAGGATGGTGCTGTGAAGTGGCGGTTGCAGCGCTGAAAAAGCATGAATTTATCAACAGAGGGTTTGTAAATGGCCCGATGTGTCCGATTTATGGCGTGGGGGCGGTGGCGTATGCCGTCTTTTTGCCGGAGTTAAAGGAAAGCATGTTCTTTCTCTTTCTCGGGGGAATGATTATCGGTTCCTGTATTGAGTATTTTACGGGCAGAGTGCTGGAGAAGATCTTCCACCGGAAATGGTGGGATTATTCCCGGGCGCGCTTCAGCCTGGACGGATATGTCTGCCTGCAGACATCGCTGCTGTGGGGCGTCTGTGCGGTGCTGATGCTGTGGATCACAAATCCGCTGATCTGCTGGCTGGCGGGACGGGTGACCAGATGGCTGTCCATTCCGGCAGTATGGGCGATGATAGGATTGCTGTTGGCAGACTATGCCGGTTCGGTGATTGCCATACTGGGACTGAAAAAGAATCAGACGATCAGCCAGATTACGGAGGAGCTGCACAGAACCTCCAAACTGCTGGAAAATACGATGACGCGCAGCATTCAGCGCCGTATGGTGAAGGCATACCCGAATATCGATGCGAAAAATGCCGACGGCGATGCAAAGGTTTTCGCCTCCGGATGCAGTTTTTATAAGCTGCTGTCGCTGTTTATTATCGGGGGCTTTCTGGGGGCGACGGTGGAAGTTATTTTCATGCTGGTAACCCGGCATGAGCTGGTGAGCAGGAGCAGCCTGGTCTACGGGCAGTTCAGTATCGTCTGGGCAGGCGGCTGCGGTATGCTGACGATGCTTTTATACCGGATAAAGGATAAAGGCGACTGTTATATTTTCATGATGGGAACGGTGCTTGGCGGCGCTTATGAATACATATGCAGTGTCTTTACGGAGGTTGTATTTGGCGCCGTTTTCTGGGATTACAGTAAATTTGCGTTCAATCTGGGCGGAAGGATCAACCTGCTTTATTGCTTTTTCTGGGGGATTGCGGCGGTACTCTGGATCAAGGTGATTTATCCGTTCCTTTCAAGGCTGATTGAGAAAATTCCCAGCAGGATAGGGAAAATTGCCTGTAATGCCATCCTGGCTTTTCTGATCTGCGACGCGCTGATTTCCAGCCTTGCCCTGAACCGGTATACGCAGCGGCATGTAGGCAATGAGCCGCAGAACCGGTACGAGAAATATATGGACGATCATTTCCCGGATGAGAGGATGGAGAAGGTATATCCCTATGCCAGATTCCGGGTGTAAGGGCAAAAGAGGCACGGCGAAAAAGGGCAGTCTGGATTTGGGCGTGTGCCGGGATATGGCGAAATTGGTTCTTGACAAATAACGGTGGGAAGCATATACTGTAAGAAATCAGAACGTTAAACCGTTGAAGCGGAGATCAAAGCAGTCATGCGCACACAGAGAGTCCGGGCAGGTGAGAGCCGGGTTGAGATGCGGATTGCCAAATGGACCGCCGAGGGCGCAGTCAAAGGCGTGAAGCTGAGTATTCTGCGACGTGGAGGTATACGTTAGTTACCAGAGATATGTTAGTATCTTGTGAGGCGCATGGGCAACTGTGAATCAAGGTGGCACCGCGGGAAGTATATGAGTGAATCGATACCCGTCCTTGACAGAATCATATTCTGTCAGGGATTTTTTTGTGTGTAATCACAGATTTTGCGGGAATGCCGGCATGACCGTGCGGCAATTTGAAAATCAAAACATCAGGAGGCGAAAACATGTATCCATCATTGGAGAAAGTGAAAGAAATAGCGGGAAGCGGAGAATTTAAGCGGATTCCTGTCTGCCGGGAATTGTATGCAGATCATTTTACACCGGTAGAAGTGATGCGGACGCTGCGGGCGGCGAGCCGTCACTGTTATCTTTTGGAAAGTGCGGAAAATAATCAGAAATGGGGACGCTATTCCATGCTGGGCTATGAACCGGTGCTGGAGTTGACCTGCACGGACGGAAAGGTCCGCATCCGCAAGAGATCAGGAGATGGCGATAACAGTCCGGAGTTGTTTGACCAGGAGGATTTCCGATCCGTGTCCCATCCGGGAGAGCTGATCCGCAGGATCCTTGCAGAATACAAAAGCCCGAGGATCAAGGGAATGCCTCCTTTTACCGGTGGGATGGTGGGATATTTTTCTTATGACTATCTGAAATATGCGGAACCTACGCTGAAGCTGGATCAGGCAGAGGGCGAGGATTTCCGGGACGTTGACCTGATGCTCTTTACAAAGGCGCTGGTGTTTGACCACTACCGCCAGAAGCTGGTCCTGATCGCGGGAGTAAATACGGCGGATCTTGAGAATTCCTATAAAAAAGCGCAGGATGAGATAGAAGAGATGGTGAAGCTTCTGAACAGCGGAGCCAAAGCGGTATTTCGCCCGATCAGGCTGAAAGAGGAATTAAAGCCGGATTTTTCCAAAGAGCGTTACACGCAGATGGTGGAGAAGGCAAAATATTATATTCATGAGGGCGATATTTTCCAGGTAGTGCTCTCCAACCCCCAGACGGCGCAGGCGGAAGGCAGTCTGTTTGATACCTACCGGGTTTTGCGGACCAGCAACCCGTCGCCCTATATGTTTTATTTTTCCAGTGATGATGTGGAGATTACAGGAGCATCTCCTGAAACGCTGGTAAAGCTGGAGGATGGCAGATTGTATACGTTTCCGCTGGCGGGCACAAGGCAGCGGGGAGAAACGGAGGAGGAAGATGCGGCGCTGGAGGCAGAGCTTCTTCAGGATGAAAAAGAGCTGGCGGAGCATAATATGCTGGTGGATCTGGGCAGAAATGATATCGGGCGCATCAGTAAGCTTGGCAGCGTCAAAGTGGAAAAGTACTGCAGCATAGAGCGTTTTTCCTGTGTCATGCATATAGGCTCTACCGTATCCGGCGAGATACGGGACGACCGTGATGGGCTGGATGCAGTAGACTCGATTCTTCCGGCGGGAACCCTGTCGGGAGCGCCCAAGATCCGCGCATGCGAGATTATACAGGAGCTTGAGGGCAGAAAAAGAGGAATTTACGGCGGCGCGGTAGGGTATCTTGATTTTACGGGGAACCTGGATACCTGCATCGGTATCCGGCTGGCGTATAAGAAGAACGGAAAGGTTTGCATACAGTCGGGAGCGGGAATCGTCGCGGACAGTGTTCCCGAGAAGGAATATCAGGAGTGCTGCAATAAGGCAAGAGCAGTAGTCCAGGCAATTATGACGGCACAGGAGGGATTGGAATGATTTTACTGATCGACAATTATGACAGTTTTTCCTATAATCTGGTACAGTATATCGGAAGCGTTTGCCCGGATATCCGGGTAATCAGGAATGACGCGTATACGGTGGAGGAAATCGAGACGATGAAGCCGGAGGCAATTGTGATCTCTCCGGGTCCGGGAAGGCCGGAGGATGCGGGGATCTGTATAGAAGCCATCCGCTATTTCAAGGATAAGCTGCCTATTCTTGGCGTCTGCCTGGGACATCAGGCAATCTGCGAGGCGTTTGGCGGCGAGGTTTCCTACGCAAAGGAGCTGATGCATGGAAAAACCTCTATGGCAGAGCTGGCAGATCGCTCGCCGGTATTTAAAGGGATTGAGAGCCCGACACAGGTGGCGCGTTATCACTCGCTGGCAGCGGTGGCGGAAAAGCTTCCGGCAGAATTGCTGATAACGGCAAAGACGGCGGACGGAGAGATTATGGCGGTGCAGCACGAGAAATATCCGGTATATGGCGTACAGTTTCACCCGGAATCGGTGATGACGCCGGAAGGGTTAAAGATGCTGCAGAATTTTGTGAAAATCGTTCAGGACGCCGCCGGCGCGTAGAGAACATCGCTTTACAGCCTGATGCGCTGAAGAGATAAAAAGAAAACATGGCGATAGAAAAAAGGAGGAAAAGAAAATGATTAAGGAAGCGATTATTGCACTTTCAAAGAAACAGGATTTAACCTATGAACAGGCGGAAGCCGTCATGAATGAGATCATGGGCGGCGAGGCGACTCCGGTGCAGATGTCATCCTATCTGACCGCCCTTTCCATGAAGGGGGAGACGATCGATGAAATTACCGCATCGGCAGCAGGCATGAGAAAGCATTGCGTCAAGCTTCTGCATGATATGGATGTATTGGAGATTGTAGGTACCGGCGGAGACGGAGCGAATTCTTTTAATATCTCAACGACGTCCTCGATTGTGATTGCGGCGGGCGGCGTTCCGGTGGCAAAGCATGGCAACCGTGCAGCTTCCTCAAAGTCCGGCGCGGCGGATGTGCTGGAAGCGCTGGGGGTCAATATCACAGTATCCCCCGAGAAGAGCATGCAGATGCTGTCCGACATTGGAATTTGCTTCCTGTTTGCACAGAATTATCACATTGCCATGAAATACGTAGCGCCGATCCGCAGGGAATTGGGGATTCGTACCGTATTTAACATACTTGGGCCGCTTTCCAATCCGGCAGGCGCGAGTATGGAGCTGATGGGCGTCTTCGATGAGAGCCTGGTAAAACCGCTGGCACAGGTAATGGCAAATCTTGGAGTAAACAAGGGCATGGTAGTGTACGGGCAGGATAAACTGGATGAGATTTCCGCTTGCGCGCCGACTACCGTATGCGAGATCAAAGACGGGGCGTTTCAGTCCTATGTCATTACCCCGGAACAGTTTGGCTATCGAAGCGGCGTGAAAGAAGAGCTGGCAGGCGGTACACCGGAGGAAAATGCCGGAATCACCAAAGCGATTTTGAACGGAGAGGAACGCGGGACAAAGAGAAATGCGGTTTGCCTGAATGCGGGCGCCTCCCTGTATCTTGCCGGAAAGGCGGCATTGCTTGAGGATGGCGTTAAGATGGCGGAGGAATTGATTGACAGCGGCGCCGCGAAAAAAAAGCTGGAAGAATTTATTGCAGTGAGCAATCAGTAAGACGGGAAGCGCCTGCCGGCCTGGGCGGGCGTGGAAAGGAAAGCGATGAATATATTAGAAGAGATAGCACAGAAGACGCGGGCGAGGACGGAGGAAGAAAAAGAGCAGATTTCCTTAGAAACCGTGCGCAGGCAGGCGGAGGAGAAGGCAAAATGCCAAAGCGGATTCCCCTTTGAAAAAGCGCTGGCAGCGGAAGGGATATCCTTTATATGCGAGGTGAAGAAGGCGTCTCCTTCCAAAGGAATCATTGCGGAAGAGTTTCCTTATCTGGAGATTGCCAGAGAATATGAAAAGGCGGGCGCATCGGCAATTTCCTGCCTGACAGAGCCGTATTATTTCCTGGGAAGGGACGCTTACCTGAAGGAGATTACAGAAGCGGTGTCGATTCCGGTACTGCGCAAGGATTTTATGGTGGACGAATATATGATTTACCAGGCAAAAAATCTGGGCGCGTCGGCGGTATTGCTAATCTGTGCCATTCTTGATGACGGGGAATTAAAAGCGTACCATCAGCTTGCAACAGAGCTGGGGCTTTCCGCGCTGGTGGAAGCGCACACGGAGGACGAGGTGACGCGCGCGGTGAAGGCGGGGGCAAAGATCCTCGGCGTCAATAACCGCAATTTGAAGACCTTTGAGGTGGATATCAGGCAGAGCAGAAAGCTGCGGGATATGGTACCGGAGGATCTTCTCTTCGTCTCCGAGAGCGGCATCAGGACAGCGGCTGAGGTGGCGGCGCTGAAGGAGAATGGAACGAACGCCGTGCTGATTGGCGAGACGCTGATGCGCGCGGCGGATAAAAAGGCGATGTTAAAGTCGCTGCGCGGCGAATAGACGCAGCTGCGGGCAAAGCAAAGGATAGCGACGGCAGCGTCAAAAGGCAGAAAAGAGAAAGTGGACGGGAAAACGGAGATTAGCAGAAGAAGGAGAAGTGGCAATGAGTGTAGGTAGATTTGGGCAGCACGGCGGACAGTATATTCCGGAAACGCTGATGAATGCCGTGCAGGAACTGGAGCAGGCGTACAAGCGATATAAGGATGACCCGGGGTTTCAAAAAGAGTTAACGGAGCTTTTGAATGATTACGCGGGCAGGCCGTCAAGGCTGTATTACGCGGGGCGCATGACAGAGAATTTGGGCGGCGCAAAGATTTATTTAAAAAGAGAGGATTTAAACCATACCGGCGCGCATAAGATCAATAATGTATTGGGACAGGTGCTCCTGGCAAAAAAAATGGGGAAGACCCGTGTGATCGCGGAAACCGGAGCTGGACAGCACGGCGTAGCGACAGCTACGGCGGCAGCGCTGATGGGTATGGAGTGCGAAGTGTTTATGGGGGAAGAGGATACCAAACGCCAGGCTCTCAATGTGTACCGGATGCGCCTGTTGGGAGCGAAGGTACATCCGGTAGCCACCGGCACAGGTACATTGAAGGATGCGGTGTCTGAGACGATGAGGGAATGGACCAACCGCGTGGCGGACACCCATTACGTGCTGGGTTCCTGCATGGGGCCGTATCCGTTCCCGACGATTGTGCGCGATTTCCAGGCAGTGATTTCTAAGGAAATCAAAGAGCAGCTACTGGAAAAGGAAGGCAGGCTGCCGGACGCGGTGCTGGCATGTGTGGGCGGCGGCTCGAATGCCATCGGGGCGTTTTACCATTTTATTGAGGATGAGAGTGTGCGGCTCATCGGCTGCGAAGCGGCAGGGCGCGGCGTGGACACGGCGGAGACGGCGGCGACGATCGCAACCGGACGTCTGGGGATTTTTCATGGAATGAAATCTTATTTCTGCCAGGATGAATACGGGCAGATCGCACCGGTATACTCGATTTCCGCCGGGCTGGATTATCCGGGAATCGGACCGGAGCATGCCGACCTTCACGACCGGGGAAGAGCGGAATATGTGGCGATCACAGATGACGAGGCGGTAGATGCCTTTGAATATCTTTCGAGAATGGAAGGCGTGATTCCGGCGATTGAGAGCGCCCATGCGGTGGCGTATGCGAGGAAGCTGGCACCGACGATGAGCAGGGATCAGATTATCGTGATTAATCTGTCCGGGCGCGGCGATAAGGACTGCGCAGCGATTGCCAGATACAGAGGGGAGGATATCTATGAGTAACATTAAAAAAGCATTTGAACATGGGAAAGCGTTTATTCCCTTTATCACCTGCGGAGATCCTTCGCTGGGAGTGACGGAACAGATCGTATACGCGGCAGAGGAGGCGGGCGCGGACCTGATCGAGCTGGGAATCCCCTTCTCAGATCCGACGGCAGAGGGACCAGTGATTCAGGGGGCAAATATCCGGGCATTGGCTGGCGGCGTGACGACGGATAAGATTTTTGAGATGGTAAGCAGGATTCGTAAAAACACGGCGATTCCGATGGTGTTTATGACATATGCCAACGTGGTGTTTTCCTATGGCACCGAGCGCTTTGCCAACACGGCGGCGGACATTGGCATGGATGGGCTGATTCTGCCGGACGTTCCTTTTGAGGAGAAAGAGGAGTTTGACGTTGTCTGCAAAAAATATGGGCTGGATTTGATTTCACTGATTGCCCCGACCTCTCATGAGCGGATAAAAATGATCGCCGGGGAAGCAAACGGGTTTGTATACTGCGTATCTTCGATGGGTGTGACCGGAATGCGCAAGGAAATCACCTCCGATGTGGGCAGCATGGTAAAGCTGGTGAAGGAGACAAAGGATATCCCCTGTGCTGTTGGCTTTGGCATCTCCACGCCTGAGCAGTGCAGGAAGATGGCGGACCTTTCAGACGGGGCGATTGTGGGAAGTGCGATCGTCAAACTCTGCGGGCAGTACAAAGAAGACTGCGTGCCGTATGTGAAGGAATACGTAAAATCCATGAAGGATGCGATCCGCTGATGGAAAGACGGCGTTGATTTTTACGCGTAAGTATAGTACAATGAATGCAGGCAAAAAGAGCCGACATGCGTTTTCACATCCGGCATGAGAAAGGGAACGGAAGAGAGGTTTTATATGGAATTAGCGGTATTGCAGAAAGAAATGATCGTTGCCATGAAAGCGAAGGATAAGCCGAGAAAAGAGGCGATTTCCGCTCTGGTTTCCGCAGTGAAGAAGGCGGGGATCGACGCGGGCTGCAGAGAAGAGATTCCGGCGTCTATGGTGGATCAGGTCATTTTAAAGGAATTAAAGACGGTAAAGGAGCAGATCGACACCTGTCCGAACGAGAGGGCGCAGTTAAAAGCAGAATATCAGTTCCGCTATGACGTGATGTCGGAGTTTGCACCGAAGCTTTTATCAGCAGAAGAGGTAAAGGCAATTTTGCAGGAGAAGTTTGCTGAAGTATTGGCAACGAAGAACAAAGGAATGATCATGAAGACGGTGATGGCGGAGCTGAAGGGCAAAGCCGACGGCAAGGTTATCAACCAGGTGGTTGCAGAGCTGTGTAAATAAGCTGCAGGGAAATGCAGGAATTGTAAATGAATATGATATGAATTGACAAAGGCTGTCCGTAAGGATGGCCCTTGTTTGCATATATACGTATGAATGTATATATCTGCGCAAGGTGGGAAAGGGGATTTTATGAGAGTTTATACAGAGGCAGACCGGGTGAGCACCGGCAACAGGGGAATGGATGAAGTGATTGATATGCTGCGCATGGGTGATAATGTGGTCTGGCAGGTGGATGCTGTATCGGATTACCGCCGGGTAGTAGCGCCTTATCTGCGGCAGGCAAAGGCGGATGGACGTGACATTTATTATATCCGTTTCGGGAGCCATGAGCCGGTTATTGATGATACACAAGGCGTACATGTGATGCATATACAGGCAGAATTGGGATTTGAGCATTTTGCCATGAAGGTGCATCATATTGTCAAAGCGGCAGGACTGGATGCATTTTATATTTTTGACTGTCTGACAGATTTGGTGAAATGCTGGTACTCGGATCTGATGATCGGCAACTTTTTCCGTGTGACCTGTCCGTACCTCTATGAATTAAATACCGTGGCATATTTTGCGTTGATCAGGGATTCCCATACAGAGCATACGGTTTCCAGAATCAGGGACACGACGCAGGTCCTTCTGGATCTATATAATGTAGACGGAAACTATTATCTCCATCCGTTAAAGGTATGGCAAAGGCAGTCTGAAACGATGTTTCTTCCACATCAGATCGATGGGGAGAAGGCGACAACGATTACTTCCAGTTCTCAGGCAGCGGCGTTGTTTTCACATTTCAGCCTGGACCGCAACCGCACGGATTACTGGGATGTCGTATTTCAGGATGCGGCAATGAAGCTCTCCGGCTCTGTGGAGGAGCAGAGGGAGGCGAAAGAGCTGCTGATCAGTCTGATCGTCGGGGATGATAATTCTATTTCAGAATTGTGCCGCCAGTATTTATCTCTGCGTGATCTGCTTAATATAAAGTCAAGGGAGCTTGGCACAGGGCGGATCGGTGGGAAAGCGGTAGGGATGTTTCTTGCAAGGAAAATTCTTGAGAAAGATAAGGAGCATGGATTTTCTCAGATCCTTGAAGTGCACGATTCCTTTTACATGGGGGCGGATGTATTTTATACGTACATCGTGCATAATGATTGCTGGCGCCTGAGGACAAAGCAGAAATCCAGAGAGGGCTATTATGAGTATGCGGGGCCCTTGCAGGAGAAGATTCTTTCAGGAAGCTTCCCGGAACATCTGGAAGAGAAATTTAAATCAATGCTGGAGCATTTTGGACAGTCACCGATCATTGTGCGCTCCAGTTCGCTGCTGGAGGATAATTTTGGAAATGCGTTTGCAGGGAAATATGACAGTGTATTTTGTGTCAATCAGGGGACGCTGGAGGAGCGTTATGAGGCATTTGAAAAGGCTGTTAAACAGGTATATGCAAGCACGATGAATGAGGATGCGTTAAATTACCGCATGAACAGGGGACTGTGGGATAAGGATGAACAGATGGCGCTGCTGATCCAGAGGGTCTCCGGGGATTATTATGGAAAATACTTTTTTCCGCATATCGCAGGCGTAGGCAATTCGTCTAACCTTTATGTGTGGGACCCATCGATTGATATGAGTGCCGGGATGATGAGGCTGGTTTTCGGTCTGGGAACCAGGGCAGTAGACCGCATAGAGGGCGATTATCCGCGGATCGTATGTCTGGATGACCCGACACGTCCGCCAATGATCTCTTACGGAGATGAAAAGAAGTTCTCACAGCATTATGTAGATCTTTTGGATACTTCTGCGAACGAGTGGACACATAAGGATGTAGATGAGATTCTGGCGATGGATATCAAGACGGACAAGAATTTGTTTTCTTCCCTTGATTTTGATACGATGCGCTGGCTGCAGGAAAGAGGCAGGAAGGCGCCCAACATCTATATTTTAAGCTTTTATAAGCTTCTGAGATATTCGGATTTTCCGCAGCAGATAAGGAATATTCTGGAACGGTTGTCTGCAGTCTATAATTATCCGGTAGATATTGAGTTTGCGGCGAATTTTGATAAAAACGGAAACTATAAGATTAATCTGCTGCAATGCCGTCCCCTGCAGACGAGAGGGCTTGGCAAGACGGTGGAGATTCCAAAAGTAACTGACAGGAGGAAATGCTTTTTTGCCACGCATGGTAATTTTATGGGCGGAAATATCCATATCCCGGTGGATTATGTAATACTGGTAAAGCCGCGCCCTTACCTGGCGCTGTCTGAGCAGGACCGCTATGGCGTGGCGCGTGTCATTGGAAAACTGAATAAGATTTTAAAGGATAAAAATGCGCTGTTGACGGGACCGGGACGCTGGGGGACATCCACGACATCTCTGGGAGTTCCGGTGCATTTTACGGAACTTTGCCATATGAGCGCCATCTGTGAGGTCGCTTACCGGGAGGGCAATCTGATGCCGGAATTGTCTTACGGAAGTCATTTCTTCCAGGATTTGGTGGAGTCCGGGGTCTTTTACGCTGCGGTGTTTGAAAAAGATGCGGAGGTATGTTACCGTGAGGAATATATTCTTGACAGGCCGAATTGTATCAGTGAATTTGTGAAGACCAGCTATACGGATGTGATACACGTAGCGCGGACGAACGGTTTGGAATTATATTCCGATACAGTCAGCCAGAGACTGGTCTGCATAGAAAATGACGGGATTGAAAAATAACGGAATTGAAAAATAACTTACCAAATTCAGAAAATCCCTACTTGTGCAGTATAGCCCTTCTGTTGTATATTTATTATATGAAAATGGGCAAAAAGGATTGCCTGTTTTGTTAAAATAACTAAAACAGGAGGGTTTTATTTATGCAAGCAATAAAAAATTACAAGTTTTGGTTTTGTACCGGTTCTCAGGACCTGTACGGAGACGAGTGCCTGGCACATGTTGCAGAGCATTCAAAAATTATGGTAGAGGCGTTAAACAAATCGGGTTTGCTTCCGTATGAAGTGGAGTGGAAACCGACTTTGATTACGAATGAACTGATTCGTAAGACATTTAACGAAGCAAATACAGATGATGACTGTGCGGGCGTGATCGTATGGTGCCATACCTTCTCTCCGGCAAAATCCTGGATTCTCGGGCTGAAAGAACTGAGAAAGCCGCTGCTTCATTTACATACGCAGTTTAATGAAGAGATTCCGTATGATACGATCGATATGGACTTTATGAATGAGAACCAGGCGGCGCACGGCGACAGAGAGTGGGGGCATATCGTATCCCGCATGGGGATTGAGCGCAAGGTGGTTGTCGGACACTGGTCTGATCCGGCGGTGCAGGGCAGGATCGGGTCCTGGCAGCGTACGGCAGTGGGTATCGTGGAGAGCAGCCATATCCGTGTAATGCGTGTGGCGGATAATATGAGAAATGTGGCAGTTACGGAAGGCGATAAGGTAGAGGCACAGATTAAGTTCGGATGGGAAGTAGACGCTTACCCGATCAATGAGATCGCGGAGTCTGTAGCGGCAGTTTCACAGTCCGATACGAATGCCCTGGTGGATGAATATTACGATAAATATGAAATTCTTCTGGAGGGCAGGGACCCGCAGGAGTTCAGGAGACATGTGGCAGTTCAGGCACAGATAGAGCTTGGATTTGAGCGTTTTCTGGAGGAAAAGAATTACCAGGCGATCGTCACTCACTTTGGGGACCTTGGGGCTCTGAAGCAGCTTCCGGGACTTGCTATCCAAAGACTGATGGAAAAGGGTTATGGATTTGGTGCAGAGGGCGACTGGAAGGTTGCCGCGATGGTCCGCCTGATGAAGATTATGACAGAGGGTATGAAGGATGCGAAGGGAACTTCCATGCTGGAGGATTACACTTATAATCTTGTAAAAGGCAAGGAGGGCATTCTGCAGGCGCATATGCTGGAAATCTGTCCGACGATCGCCGACGGACCGATCAGTATTAAGTGCCAGCCGCTGTCTATGGGAGATCGTGAAGACCCGGCAAGGCTTGTCTTTACTTCGAAAGAGGGAACCGGTATTGCGACATCCCTGATCGATCTTGGCAATAGATTCCGTCTGATCATTAATACCGTAGAGTGTAAGAAAAATGAGAAGCCGATGCCGAAGCTTCCGACAGCTACGAATTTCTGGACTCCGCAGCCGGATCTGTACACAGGTGCAGAGGCATGGATTTTGGCAGGCGGCGCTCATCATACGGCATTTACCTATGACCTGACAGCAGAGCAGATGGGTGACTGGGCAGCAGCAATGGGCATTGAGGCTGTTTACATTGATAACGATACAACGATCCGCAGCTTCAAGAGAGATCTGCAGCTTGGCGAGTTGTTCTACAGATAAGGAGAGAATCATGAACAGAGGAATAGACTTAATAAAAGAAGATATTTTAAATGCAAAGACGGCAATGGGGATCGAGTTTGGTTCTACCAGGATCAAAGCGGTACTGATCGATTCAGAGAGTAACCCGATCGCTTCCGGAAGCCATGAGTGGGAGAACAGACTGGATCATGGAGTGTGGACTTATACGCTGGATGATATCTGGACGGGGCTTCAGGACGCATACAGAGATATGGCAGAGGATGTAAAGAAGCAGTATGATATTACATTGGAGAACATCGGTGCAATCGGATTTTCTGCAATGATGCATGGTTATATGGCATTTGATGAGAAGGATGAACTGCTGGTACCTTTCCGTACCTGGAGAAATACCATGACGGGGGAGGCTTCTGAGAAGCTGTTTGATCTGTTTAATTATAATATTCCGCAGAGATGGAGTATTGCGCACTTGTATCAGGCAATCTTAAATGGGGAAGAGCATGTAAAAGATATTACCTATCTGACCACACTGGCAGGTTATATCCACTGGAAGATGACAGGCGTAAAAGCGCTTGGTGTAGGCGATGCTTCCGGTATGTTCCCGATCGATCCGAATACGAAAGATTATGATGCGGGAATGGTTGAGAAGTTTGATGCGCTGGTAGCAGAGAAAAATTATCCGTGGAAACTTGTGGATATCTTACCGAAGGTACTGGTAGCAGGTGAGAATGCAGGGACACTGACAGAGGAAGGTGCAAAGCTTCTCGATGTGAGCGGCAATTTGAAAGCGGGTATTCCGGTTTGCCCGGCAGAGGGCGATGCCGGTACAGGTATGGCAGCAACGAATAGTGTAAAGCAGCGTACAGGAAATGTTTCTGCCGGTACTTCTGTATTTGCGATGGTTGTTCTGGAAAAAGAATTGTCCAAAGCATATCCGGAGCTTGACCTGGTAACGACGCCGGATGGAAGCCTGGTAGCGATGGTTCACTGCAATAACTGCACCTCTGATCTGAATGCCTGGGTAGGTATCTTCCGTGAGTTTATGGAATCTATGGGAATGGAAGCAGATATGAACAGGCTGTTCGGAACCCTTTATAACAAAGCAATGGAAGCGGACAAAGACTGTGGCGGACTGCTGGCTTACAATTATTTCTCAGGTGAGCCGATTACAGGATTCGAAGAAGGACGTCCGTTATTTGTGCGTACTCCGAACAGCAGATTCAATCTTGCAAACTTTATGAGAAGCCATCTGTATTCTTCACTGGCAACGCTGAAGATCGGCATGGATATTCTGTTCAAACAGGAGCATGTAGAGTTAGACGAACTGATGGGACATGGCGGCCTGTTTAAGACAAAGGGTGTTGGACAGAGTATTATGGCAGCAGCGGCAAATGTACCGGTAACCTGTATGGAAACAGCAGGAGAGGGCGGTGCATGGGGGATTGCCCTGCTGGCAGCTTATATGAAGAATAAAGAAGAAGGCGAGACACTTGACGCATATCTGAACAATAAAGTATTTGCCGGACAGGAAGGTACAAAGATGGCTCCGGATGCGGCAGACGTGCAAGGCTTTGATGAGTTTATCAAGCGTTATGTGGCTGGACTGCCGATAGAGAAGGCAGCAGTTGAAACGTTGGAATCATAAATATAAGAGAGGAAATGACGAATATGCTGGAAGAGTTAAAGAAACGTGTCTATGAAGCGAATATGCTTCTTCCGAAATATGGACTGGTTACATTTACCTGGGGTAATGTCAGCGAGATTGACAGGGAAACAGGCTTGTTTGCCATCAAGCCGAGCGGTGTGGATTATGATAAGCTGGCACCGGACGATATGGTGCTTATGGATTTGAATGGCAATAAGGTGGAGGGAAGATACAATCCTTCCTCCGATACACCGACCCATCTGGAGTTATATAAAGCGTTCCCGAATATCGGAGGTGTCGTACATACGCATTCTACCTGGGCAACAAGCTGGGCACAGGCAGGAAGAGGGATTCCGTGTTATGGCACGACCCACGCAGATTACATTTACGGCGAGGTTCCCTGTGCACGCTGCCTGACAGAAGAAGAACTGAAAAACTATGAGACCAATACAGGGCTTCTGATCGCAGATTTATTTAAGGATAGAGATTATGAAGCGGTACCGGCGGTTCTTTGCAAAAATCATGGACCGTTTACCTGGGGAAAAGACGGACATGAGGCTGTTCATAATGCAGTAGTTCTGGAAGAGGTTGCGAAGATGGCAGCACATTGTGAGCAGATTAATCCGCAGGTGAAGGCGGCTCCGCAGGAACTGCAGGATAAGCATTATTATAGAAAACATGGAGCAAACGCATATTACGGACAGGGCAAATAAATGTTAAAAGTATTTTTAGTGGAAGATGAAGTAGTGATGCGAAACGGAATAAAAAATAATATTCCGTGGGAAAGCGAAGGATTTCAATTTGTAGGAGAGGCCAGCGATGGGGAGCTGGCCTATCCGCTTATAAAGAAAGAAAAACCCGATATTCTGATCACAGATATCCGGATGCCGTTTATGGATGGACTGGAATTGAGCCGGATCGTAAAAAAAGAGATGCCCCAGATTAAGATCATTATCCTGAGCGGCTATAATGAATTTGATTATGCAAAGACAGCCATCAATATAGGAGTAACCGATTATCTGCTGAAACCAATCAGCTCGGCAAAGCTTTTGGAAGCAGTCAAAAAGGTGGCTGGAATCATTGAAAAAGAACAGGAACAGGCAAAAATGCTGGAACGTTACCAAAAGGAGATGGAAGAAAATGTCCATATGGAGAAACACAAGCTGTGGAGCGCACTGGCATCGAATCAGTTATCGACAGCAGAGCTTTTGGAACGGGGGCAGAAGCTGGGAATGGATTTTACAGCAACCGCATATGTGATTTTTTTATTCAAAGTTATGCGCGGCGGGGATTCTACCGGATGTTCGCGTGAGACAATTGAGGTGTCTGATAAAATTGCCGGAATATCGGAAGAATGGGAGCAGGTTTTAGCGTTTGACAGAAGTCCGGAGGGCTGGGCATTTCTTGTCAAAGGAGAAAGTGATGAAGCGGTAGAAAAGTATCTTTCGCAGTGCTGCAGTGATCTGCAGGAAATATTGCAGGACTATGCCGGTGTAGAGTATTTTGGAGGAATCGGCTCCGTTGTTCATCGTATGGGAGATATCCGCAGCTCATACCGTGAGGCTGCCAAGGCATTTTCGAGCCGCTTTTTTTCGGAATTGAGCCGTTTTTTGGATTACAGGGATATTCCCAAGCTCCATGCACAGAATGGCGAAAAGATCGACGTCAGCAAGATGCGTTCGAAAAAATCGGAGCATGAACTGGTAGAGAAGTTCCTGAAAAGCGGAACGATCGAAGAGGTTGACAGTTTTGTGGAGGAGTATTTTCTGGATATTGGTAACGAAAACTATCAGTCACTTCTGTACCGGCAGTATGTCATGATGGACCTATATTTTTCTGTTACAGATTTTCTAAAAGGAATGGAAATGGATATTGAGAATCTGCCCTCAGAATGCAGAGATATCAATGAGATCGTGGCAAAAGCAGTTGCCGGAGATTCGATGAAACAACAGATCAGCAGGCTTTTCGCAGAGACGATGAATCTGCGGGATAGTCACTCCAAGAAAAAATACAGTGCACTTTTAGAAGAGGCGAAGGCATTTATTCAGGAAAATTACCGGAGAGAAGATATGTCTCTGAATACAGTAGCGGCGCAGGTGAATATCAGCCCGAGTTATTTCAGCGCAATATTCAGCGCGGAGATGGGGAAGACCTTTGTGGAATATCTAACGGCGGTGCGCCTTGAGAAAGCAAAGGAGCTTTTAATGTGTTCCAGTATGAGAACGGCGGAAATCGGCTATGAGGTCGGTTATAAGGATTCTCACTATTTTAGTTACATTTTTAAGAAAGTGGTAGGCTGCAGCCCCAAGGAGTATAAGAACCGGGGCAGAGAACAGGGAGGCTGATATGGCAGGAAAACGTTCCTCACTGAATAAACGTTTGAATATGCTGCTGGTTGTCTGCTTTGTGCCGCTTACGGTAATGATTATTTACTTGCTGATTATGCTGAACCAGTTTTCTGAGCGTTATGACAATGTAGTAAAAAATATCACTAAGGCAAATGTGTATAATATTAATTTTAAGGAAGATATGGATTATACCATGTATATCATCGTGGTTAATTCAGAACGTGCCGCGGAATTGGTAGATACGCAGCAGCCGTATGAGATGATTAATGAGGCGAGAGAGGTTTTTCGGGAGCTGTATGATGGGGCAAATGACAGTTATGCAAAAAACCGGCTTCAGAGAATTATTAAGTGCCTGAATACATTGGAAGACAGGGTAACAGAGATCGAGAATGATGCACAAATTACTGGTATGTATGACGAAAATCTGGAACGGCTTGATATGAATATCCGTATTCTTACCGAACTGATTCAGGAACAGATCCAACAGTATATCTATTATGAAGCGATGAATCTGAAAGTTTTAAGTGAAAGCATTCGTTCTGATGTGGAGCACGCAGTTGCAATCAGTGCACTGATTTTAGGTGTGATATTGGCAGGAGCCTTGATGGTCAGCCGCAAAATTACGATGCGCATCACTGCAGGTATCCAGCAGTTAAGGCAGGTAACGAAAAAAGCCGGGCAAGGGAATTTTACTGCGCGTGCTGAACTGGAGAATAATGATGAGGAATTTAGCGAGCTGGGAGAAGGATTTAACCAGATGGTTGAGAAGATAGGGAATCTGGTAGAGGATATCCGGGTAGAACAGCTTAACTTAAGAGTTACAGAACAAAAGCTTCTGCAGGCGCAGATCAATCCGCATTTTCTTTATAATACATTAGATGCGATTATCTGGCTGGCAGAAGCAAATCAGACAGAGCAGGTTATTATGATGGTAACAGCGCTTTCTGATTTCTTTCGTACAACGCTTAGCAAAGGGAAGGACTATATTACCGTACAGGAGGAGGAGTCCCACATCCGCAGTTATCTTCAGATCCAGCAGTTTCGGTATCAGGATATACTGGAGTATGAAATCGATATTCCCGAGGAATTGTACCAGTATCAGATATTAAAGCTCACACTCCAGCCGCTGGTGGAAAATGCGCTGTATCATGGTATAAAAAACAAACGCGGGATGGGAAGAATTCTGGTGACCGGCAGAGAAAAGGCCGGAAAACTGATATTCAAGGTGAGCGACAACGGCATGGGCATGACAAAAGAGCAGCTTGCCAAGCTGCGCCGGGAGATTAATCAGGATATCCGGGGAAATGTAGAGCCGGCAGGTTTTGGGCTTTATAATGTGTCCCAGAGGATACGCCTGAATTATGGGACGGAATATGATCTTTGGATAGAAAGCACTTATGGCGAGGGCACCGAAGCGATTGTAACGATACCGGCAAAAATGAACTGACGGCAGTAAAAAATCTAACCAATATCATAAAAAAATTAATTTCTAACAATTATAGGGATAAATGAAATAAAAAATTGTACGAAATCCCAAAGTATTTCCGTATATATCAAATGGAATTTATTGTACAATCCTATCATAGTCAAGCGATTGACTGAAGAACGAAAAATAGGAGGATTTGTACAATGAACAAGAAAGTATTAGGAGTATTGGCATGCACAGCAGTTGCGGCATCTATGGTAGTTGGAGCATCTGCAGAGGATGAACTGATTACAGTTGGTTATGCTCAGGTAGGACATGAGTCTGACTGGCGTACAGCTAACACCCAGAACTATCAGGACGTATTCTCAGAGGAGAACGGATATGAGTTAAGCTTCGTTGACTGTGACAACGATCATCAGGCACAGTTAGAGGCAGTTCGTAGCTTTATTACACAGGAGCTTGATTACATCATCATCGCTCCGATCCAGTCCGCAGGATGGGACACTGTTCTTCAGGAAGCACAGGATGCAGGTATCCCGGTTATCATCGCAGACCGTGAGATCGAAGCAGACGCTTCTATGTATGATGCATGGGTAGGAACCAATACAACAAACGAAGGTATTACCGCTGGTAACTGGCTGGCAGAGTACCTGGATGGCGCTGAGGCTAACATCCTTGTAATCGAAGGTTCTGTAGGATCTTCTGCAGCACTTGGACGTACCGCTGGTTTCAACGAAGTAGCAGCTGAGCATGACGAGTGGACAATCCTTGATTCTCAGGATGGCGACTTTACACAGGCAGGCGGACAGGAAGTTATGGAGTCCTTTATCAAATCTTATGAGGGACAGTTCAACGTAGTTATCTGCCAGAACGATAACGAAGCATACGGCGCAATGGATGCAATGGATGCTGTAGGTATTACATATGGTGTTGGCGGCGACGTAATCCTGGTTTCCTTCGATGCAACTCATGATGGACTTCAGTACACACTGGATGGAAAGATCAACTGTGACGTTGAGTGCAACCCGATTCAGGCAGGCGTAGTAGAAGAAGTTATTCAGCAGATGGAAGCTGGCGAAGAATATGCAGACACCACACTGGTTAATGATGAAGCATTCGTAGCTCCTGGTATCGAAAGTGAATATGCAACAACTATGACAGACGAAGTTCTGGCTGGACGTGCGTACTAATTCTGAAGATTTGCAAAAGATTGAATGAGCAGTCGGAGGGAGGAGATCCCCAAACGGGAGATTCTCCCTCCTTTTATGAATTGTTCCATGACCGAAGGGAGGAGTAACATTGCAAGCAGATGTAGTATTGAAAATGCAGGGGATCTGCATGACATTCCCAGGTGTAAAAGCGTTGGATCAGGCAGGACTGACCCTGAAAAAAGGAGAGATACGCGCCTTGATGGGCGAGAACGGCGCGGGAAAATCTACCATTATAAAATGTCTGACCGGTGTCAATAAATTTGAAGCCGGCGAGATTTTTCTGGAAGGAAAGCAGATTGTAAATAAGGACACAATGGATGCGCAGAGAAAAGGAATCGCCACTGTGTACCAGGAAGTAAACCTGTGTCCGAACCTGTCCGTGGCAGAGAATCTTTATATCGGACGTGAGCCGGTGACAAAGCTGGGGACGGTAAATAGAAGAGAAATGAATAAGAGAGCTGCAAATCTTATGAAAGAGTTGGAGCTTGATATTGATGTTACAAGGAATCTGGAAGATTATTCACTGGCATTGCAGCAGATGATCGCGATTGCCCGTGCTGTAGATATGGATAGTAAGGTGCTGATCCTGGATGAGCCGACCTCTTCTCTTGACGACCGAGAGGTGGAAAAGCTGTTTAGGATGATGAAGAGATTGAAAGAAAAGGGCGTGGGTATCATCTTTGTTACACATTTCCTGGAGCAGGTATACGCAGTCTGTGACGGAATTACGGTATTGCGCAACGGGCAGCTTGTCGGCGAGTATGATATCGAGGAACTGCCGAGAGTGAAGCTGGTAGCGGCGATGATGGGAAAAGATTTCGACGATCTTGCCTCCATCAAAAAAGAGAGCGGAGGCGACAGGCGCAAAGAGCCGATGGTAATTGAAGCGAGAGGCTTAAGCCATGCAGGTACGATCAAACCGTTTGACCTGGATATCCATAAGGGAGAAGTGATTGGACTGACCGGGCTTTTGGGAAGCGGTCGAAGCGAGCTTGCGCGCGTGATCTACGGAGCTGACCGTGCCCAGACAGGTACCTTAAAGGTAAATGAAAAAGAAGTGAAGATCAAAAATCCGATCGACGCTATGAAGCTTGGCATGGGGCTTCTGCCGGACGACCGTAAGGCAGAGGGTATCATCGGCGATCTTTCCGTACGGGAAAATATTATCCTGGCACTGCAGGCAAAAGCGGGCATCATGAAAAAGATTCCGATATCAAAACAGTGCGAGATCGCAGATAAATTTATCGAGCTTCTTCAGATTAAGACGGCGAACAGAGAGACACTGATTAAGCAGTTATCCGGTGGGAACCAGCAGAAGGTAATCCTGGCGCGATGGCTGGCGACGAACCCTGATTTCCTCATTCTGGATGAGCCGACCAGAGGAATCGATATCGGAACCAAGACAGAGATTCAGAAGCTGGTGCTGCAGCTTGCTGATGAAGGAAAGAGCGTGATCTTTATCTCTTCCGAGATCGAAGAGATGCTCCGTACCTGCAACCGCATGGCGGTTCTGCGCGATGGCGCAAAGGTAGGGGAGATCGAAGAGGGAGATATGAATCAGATGAGCGTTATGAAAGCAATCGCAGGAGGTGAGCGTGATGAATAATCTGAAAAAATTAACACAAAAACGTTTGTTTCTTCCTGTTTTCAGTATGATTCTGGTTATGCTGATCAACGTTGTCTATGATATTGGCTGCGGAAATGCACCGCTGAGCTTTTTTGTGATTACGATTAAAAACGGAGTCCTCTACGGACGTTTGATCGACGTGTTGAACCGCGGCAGTGAGATCGCGATTCTGGCGATCGGCATGACGCTGGTAGTGTCTGCTTCCGCCGGTACGGATATTTCCGTAGGTTCCGTTATGAGCCTGTATGCCGGCGCCTGCTGTATGCTGCTGGCAGGCTACGGGGAAGTGAACGTATCCAGTTATGCGCATCCGCTGCTGGTGGGAATTGGCGTAGGACTGATTGTGACCTGTATCTGTGGATTGTTCAACGGATTTTTGGTGGCGTATCTGAATATACAGCCGATGGTGGCGACGCTGATCCTATGGTCGGCTGGGCGTGCGATCGGACTGCTGCTGTGCAACAGCCAGATCGTTTATGTGCGTGTTCCTTCCTTCCAGAAGATCGGAGGTTACGTGGGATTTTTGCCGACGCCGATCCTGGTTGCGGCGATCTGTATTCTGGTTGCGTCGCTGGTATTAAAATTCACCGCGCTCGGAACGTATATCCAGAGTGTCGGTATCAACAAAAAAGCATCCCGCATCGCAGGATTTAATTCCGCAAAAATTATTCTCCTGTGCTATGTGATCTGCGGATTGTGCGCAGGCTTGGCGGGTATGGTGGCAACGTCGCGTATTTATTCGGCGGATACCAACAATATCGGACTTAATATGGAACTGGATGCCATTCTGTCTGTGGCTTTGGGCGGCAACAGCCTGGGCGGCGGTAAATTCAACCTGGCGGGCTCCCTGATCGGCGCTTACACGATCCAGGCGATTACCACGACCTTGTACTCATTGGGCGTTTCCTCTGCACAGGCGCCGGTATTTAAGGCAATAGTCGTTATCCTGATCGTCGTGATCCAGTCTGAGCCGGCGAAGGATTTCTTCAAAAAGCTGTCCAGCAAAAAAGCAGTAAAGGGGGCGTCACAGGCATGAAAAAGACAAAAATGAACGGAAATAACCTGCTGCTTCTGATTACGATTGCCCTGTTTATTGTGATGTATGCGGCGGGATGCGCCGTATATGCGGATAAGGGCTTTACCCGTCTGCAGACCTTCCTGAATATTCTGATTAATAATGCGGGGCTGATCTGCGTTACCTGCGGTATGACCTGTGTCATGCTGACCGGTGGAATCGACATTTCGGTCGGTTCGCTCATTGCCATGAACTGTATGATTATCGCTGTGGGCGTGGAACAGTGGCATTGGAGCAGCACAGTTTTGATGATTCTGGTTTTGCTGATCGGCATTGTGTTTGGACTGGTACAGGGTTTTTGTATTGCCTATCTGGACATCCAGCCGTTTATCGTTACGATGGCGGGAATGTTCTTTGCCAGAGGTATGACAGCCGTGATCTGCAAGGAACAGGTAAGTATTGTTTCTGATAAAATCTTTACCTGGCTGTCGAATTTTAAGATTGAACTTCCTTTTGGCGGATATCTTAATAAAAAGGGTGTGTTGCAGGTGCCATATCTGCGTATTACGGTTATCGTAGCGCTGCTGGTCGTACTTGTCATTTTCCTGATGCTGCGCTACACCAAGTTCGGACGCAGCCTCTACGCGGTGGGCGGCAACCAGCAGTCGGCAACCCTGATGGGATTGAATGTAAAGAAAACAAAGCTGAAAGCTTATATGCTGTCAAGCTTTCTGACCTCCATCGGCAGTATCTGCTATTGCCTGAATACCATGTGCGGGACAACCTCCCAGGCGAGCGGGCTGGAGATGGATGCCATTTCCTCAGCGGTCATCGGCGGGACGCTGCTGACAGGTGGTGTGGGAAATGTTATTGGCTCTCTGTTCGGCGTGCTGATTAACGGTACAATCTCTTCACTGGTAAAAACCAACGGTAAGCTGATCAGTTCATGGGCAAACATTGTAACGGCTATCCTTCTTTGTTTCTTTATCCTGCTGCAAAGTATCTTTGCAAGGGTTAAAGAGAGCAAGAAATAGAGTTACCGTACAGCTTTTTAAGAGGAATCGTGTGCAGCGGTTCCTCTTTCTGACATATGAATGCATATGGATTTTACCATAGAGGAGGAAGAAATGGGCAAAAAATATAAGCTGATCTTCATGTTGATATTTGCTGTCTGGTCATGTGTCGGCTGTGCAGGGAGCCATTCGCTTCAGGAGGCGGGATTTGCCACAGAGGAGGAAGTAAATGACCGTGAGCTGATCGTGGTAGGATTTTCCCAGGTGGGGACAGAGTCGGACTGGCGCATGGTAAATACGGAATCGGTAAAAACGTCATTTACGGAGGAAGAGGGCTTCTATCTGCTGTTTGACGACGCGCAGCAGAAGCAGGAGAAGCAGATAAAAGCTATCCGCAACTTCATTTTACAGGAAGTCGATTACATTATTGTAAACCCGATCGTGGAGACCGGATGGGATGTCGTGCTTCAGGAGGCAAAGGACGCCGGGATCCCGGTGATCGTGGCGGACCGCATGGTGGATGTGAAGGACGATGACTTATATATTTGCTGGCTGGGCTCCGATATGGAGAAGGAAGGAGAAAATGCCGGACTCTGGCTGGCAGATTATTTGCAGGAGCAGGGACGGGAGAAAGAAGACATTAATATCGTCACCCTGCAGGGCACGCTTGGCTCTACGGCGCAGATCGGGCGAACGGAAGGATTTGGCAGGATCCTGCAGGAACATGACAACTGGCATATGCTGGGTATGCAGAACGGCGATTTCACGCAGACGAAGGGGCAGGAAGCGATGGAATATCTTCTGCAGACGTATGACGATATCGATGTGGTTATCAGTGAAAATGATAATATGACCTTCGGCGCGATCGATGCGATTAGGGAAGCGGGAAAAACCTGCGGGTCGGACGGTGAGATTATTATGATTTCTTTTGATGCGGTGGGCGCGGCGCTTGACTCTCTGATAGCGGGAGATATTAACGCGGATTTTGAATGCAATCCGCTTCAGGGTCCCGGGCTGCGCGAGATCATCCGGGCTCTGGAAAACGGAGAAGAAGTAGAGAAGATCCAGTATATGGAAGAAACCTACTTTGATACCACGATGGACCTGGAGGCTTTGAAAGAGGAAAGGACGTACTGATACAGTTATGCGAAATTTGCATCATCATGATATATTTTCTTGATTTGACCTCTTTTGGCTATGTATGCTACTATGGTTACGGATAAATGCGCCGCGTTTTAAGTGGCAAAAGACAAAGGAGATTTAAGGATATGGACAAGATAAGACTCGGGATCGTCGGATATGGGAATATCGGACGGGGAGTAGAAGCTGCGATCAGGCAGAATGAGGACTGTGAGCTGGCGGGCGTCTTTACGCGCAGGGATCCTTCCAGCGTGAAGATTACCACAGAAGGAGGAAAAGTATACCCTGTTGATGAGCTGGCAGCCCATAAGGATGAAATTGACGTCGCTATTATCTGCGGCGGAAGCGCGACGGACCTTCCGAAGCAGACGCCGGAGATGGTGAAACTGTTTAATGTAATTGACAGCTTTGATACGCACGCGAAGATTCCGGAGCATTTTGCAAACGTAGACGCTGCGGCAAAGGAGAGCAGCCATGTGGGAATTATTTCCGTGGGCTGGGATCCGGGAATGTTCTCCATCAACCGTCTGTACGGCAACGTGATTTTGCCGGAGGGAAAAGATTATACCTTCTGGGGAAGGGGCGTCAGCCAGGGGCATTCGGATGCAATCCGCAGAGTAGAGGGCGTGCTGGATGCGCGGCAGTATACCGTTCCGGTGGAGAGCGCTGTGGAAGCCGTGCGCAACGGTGAAAATCCAGAGCTTACTACCAGGCAGAAGCATACGAGAGAGTGCTTTGTAGTGGCAGCGGAAGGCGCAGATAAGGCAAGGATCGAAGCGGAGATCAAGAATATGCCAAATTATTTTGCGGACTATGACACAACCGTGACATTTATTTCGCAGGAGGAGCTGGATGCGCACCATAAGGGAATTCCGCACGGCGGATTTGTGATCCGAAGCGGTGCAACGGGCGACGGCACGAATAAGCACATCATTGAGTACCGGCTGAAGCTGGACTCCAATCCCGAATTTACCTCAAGCGTACTGGTGGCTTACGCGAGAGCGGCAAAACGCCTGGCGGACGAGGGCGTAAGCGGATGCAAGACGGTATTTGATATCGCGCCGGCGTATCTGTCTGCAAAAAGCGGCGAAGAATTAAGGGCGCATCTGCTGTAAGCGCTTTGCGCAGGGTTTTGCGAAAAAAGCCTTGACTTTGATAAAAGCATAATAGTATAATAATACGGCGGGTTGATAAAAGCCCGCCAACTGTGGGATCTTAGCTCAGCTGGGAGAGCATCTGCCTTACAAGCAGAGGGTCACAG
>CAZAQD010000026.1:0-4620 GCA_964487425.1 uncultured Marvinbryantia sp.
CTACCATATATTGCCTGTAATGGCAAGTCCCTTTCGCCAAACTTTTTCAAAGGTGAAAGATACCGCCCCGTTCTTTTGGGATGGTATCTTTCCCGGCTTTCTCTTTCTTACCGCTGTTTCTTTCTCTTCTTTCCATAAGCAATTCCGCCCGCGCAGCCGCCTGCCAGCAGCATCGCGATAACATACAGCATATAATTTGTGGTATCTCCTGTTTTCGCTACCTTACCGTTTTTCTTTGCCGTTGTATTCTTCGTCCCGGATTGCTCCTCGCTCTCTTCCTCCGACTCAAATTCTGATTCGCTTTCACTTTCACTTTCCTGCTCGTCCACATAGGTAAAACCGCCCGGCGGTGTATCCTGGTAATCATTCGTAATCACTGCTGCACCGCTCAGGTTTTGCGCGCTTAAAACAACTGTTCCATCTGTCACCGCCGCCACAATCCGCACACCCAGGTCTTCTCCCAGGAATGGGTTTCCGTCTGCCTCCGTCTCACGTACATAGTAGGTTCCATATGGAAGATCTGTAAACGTTACGGTTGCTGTTCCATCAGAATCTTCGTCTCCACTGATCCGCAGCTCCTTCACCTCTGAATAACGTTTTGTTCCTTCTGCATCCGTAAACAGCGCCACATAGAAGCTCTTATCCAGCTTAATACCGTCGCCGTTAAAGGTTACATACTTCGTCACAGAAATGCTGCCATTCTTCGGAAGATAGGTGTTAGTTATATTCATTCCGTCATACGTTACCGTATATTCCACTCCGTCTTTTCCGGCTGCCTTTCCGTTGCTCTCGCCAACTTCCTTCACGGTGTACGCAATCTCTGTTCCGTTCGCGTATTTGGGCAGATTGTCCCAACTATAGTTTACCGTTGTTCCGCTAAGCACTGCTGTCTTTCCTTCTACCGGCGTACCGTCTGCATAAAGCTGCACTGTGATGCTCTCCGGGCGCTTGCCGTCCTGGTTATTGGCATCCTCCCAGGTCTTTGTCCCACTTACGCTGATAGTCTCCGGCGTATGCGTATTCGTAATGGTAAATCCCTCTACCGTTCCGCTTACGCTCTTTGTATAACCTTCTACGTCATCTTCCCCTACCGTATAAACAATCTCGGTCCCTTCTGAAGTGGTCTTGGGCAGATCAGTAAATGCTCCCTGCCAGTTTTTAGCGGAATCCTCACTGCTGCTTAAGGTAATCGTTTTTCCGGTATCCACATTATCTGCGTACAGCTTAACCGTTACCGCCTTACGCTTTCCATCCTGATTGTTATTATCATTCCAGGTCTTTTTAACCGGAATATCGATTTTCTCGATCGGCTCGTCATAGACATAAAAGGTCAAACGCTGTCCTACATTGATCATTACGACTCTGGGGTCAAAGTTTGATATATCCGTCTCATCATCAATAAACGCAAACAATCGAATCGTCTTATCCAACAAATATCCCTGTGGAGCTTCCACCTCTTTTAACGCATAAATTTGTCCGGTCTTCAGAGTCCAATCCTCGGGGGTGGTCACCGAACCGTTCTCTCCTGTCGTAACGGTTCCTATGCTCTCTCCTATACTTCCGTCGTACTTAAAAATCTCAAATTTGGCGCCGGCAAGTTTCTTTTCATACTGCTTCTGATCTGCCTTTTCTATAATAATCCGGTTCGGTCCGCTCACCCCAGACTGCGCTTTCTGTATCGTAATTTCTTCGTCGTTCTCTTTCTCAACAAACTGCTCGCCCTGCACAAAAAGCTGTACCGCATTGCTGATCTGTGTCTCTGTACCCGTCTTCCCCTGGACATATACATGATAGGAGATTTTCAGCGGAGTCGCATCCGGAATCTGCAGGGAAAAACCTCTGTTATCCGCATCCGGTGTCAAAATGTAGTCGCTTCCCGCGTTCAGCTCTTCCCCGTTATCCGTTCGCGTTATCACCAGCGTGTCCGGTTTAAACAGCATATTTGCAGCCATCGTATCTTCCAGTGTCAGCATATTCCCCTCTGCAAGTGACATACCACCTGGGTTTACTGCAATCGTATACACCGCATCCGGCGCCGTTGTGGCACTATAAATGTTCGTTTTATTTACAAACTCATATGTAACCTGTGCCCGTGCAGAAGACTGTCCGATTTCTACCGGAACATCACCCGCCGACCATAATTTTGCCGTATTATTAAAAACTTTATCTTGTCCCGTCTTCAACGCTTCGATCGTAGGTGTTGTTTTCACCCAGAAAACAACTTTTGTAGAGGTAATATCATGGAATTGAATTTCCAGCTCTCTGGTGTCTTCATCATAAGAGACAGTATAATATTTATTCTCCTCATTTGCTGTATAAGCATCTGTCATGTTCTGATTTGTCTTAAATGCTTCTCGAATTTCAATGTCCTTTTCCCAATCAAAATCCAGATCATCTGGAATTTGATCCTTCACCACCAGAGATTTCGTCTCATATTGTGCGCTGTTCACCTCAAGCTGCCAGGTAACAGTGGGGTTTTCGTCCGAAAAATCCATTGCCGTTTTTTTAATTGTGCCCTCACAATTATAGGTGTAAAGAGCATAAGCAAAATACTCTCTGCCATCTCTTATCAAATATGCATCGTTCGTATATGTTATCTCTTTATCTACTTTTGCAAAATCGGCGTCTGAACGATAGCGAATCAAAACCGGTCCGGTAATATCCTCCTTAAAAGTTATCATAAATCCGGCATCTTTATCCTTAACCACCTCATCAAGTGGTATCAGGCTGATCTCGTAAGCCTCAGACGGCACAGGCGTTTCCTCCTTACCCGCGACGATTTCCAGCTCCAATTCTTCCAGATTAAAATTATGTTGTTCCTGATCTTCTTCCTTTGGCTGGCTGGTATAATTATTCGTATACCACCCTACATAATCCTTGTAAGTATCCCCTTTCTTAATATCCACACCCTTATCAATGGTTGTCTGCCAGCACAGGCTCCCCGCTGCAATATCCGCGTTTACAAACCGTTTTGTGATCGTTGCTGCCTGCGGAGTAATTGTTCGGTTCACGCCATATTCATGCCCCTTTAGGTCGCTAAACAAAGCTTTGTTTGTCTTTTCTTTGCTGTCATCAATGGCGTATTTCTCAGTCATTTTCGCATCAAAATAAAATCTATAATTCGCGTCTCCCTCTGTCTTATACACCAGCTTCCCGGTCGTCGATCCGTTTGCCGCGCCTGTCACGCTTCCATTCTGCAAATCCGCAAGCGATATGGTTTCAAACTCACTGCCGTCTTTTGTAACCCTGATATCCGATATAATTTCCTGTCCATATTGTTCCAGGTCATCCGTCAGTACCCATCCCGTAATATCCAGCTTCGGGCTTTCATTCACAGAAAGCTCATAAGAAAATTCGTAATTCGAATGTATGTTTACTCCCTTCCACAGCCATACCTTATCAAAAACCAGTTCTTCTGCCTGCGCCGTCTCCTTCGCAGGTTCCCCGTCGCTGCCTTCTATCGTCGCCGTAGTAACGCTTGCCGTATTTTCGGCGTTACGCATCTCCCATGACATATCCACCGTATTAGTGGAATCACCGTTTCCCGGATCCGCGTCATTTTCCCCGCAGGGCGCCGTCTCATACATTTCTGCATCAATGACCGCCTCATAAGTGATCGTGAGTTCTTCATCCGGCTCCAGTTGTCCATTTAACGCGATCGTACAACTGCCGTTTGTTCCTCCTGATACAATTATCTCCCTCTCCTGCCCGCTACTGTCCACACACTTTATATCTTTATATGTAATATACTGTTTCAGCGATTCCTTTTCCGTATATTCCGTATTGTTTCTGTTGGTCTTCTCTCCCGTGGTAAAGGCATCTGTAATCACAATATCTTTCAAAGCGATCTCATTTTTCTTGGCGCCTTCTGTGTAGCTTCCCGCTTTCACCTTAATGGTGTAAACCGCGCTTGTAATCTCAGAGTCGTTGTCATTTCGTCTGTTAATTTGTGTCAGCTCTTTCTTAATATCAATGTTTGCCACGCCTGTCGTTCTCTTCTTAATATCAAGCGTCTTTTCTTCATTACCAAAATGGATTATTACCTGTTCGTAGGTGCCTTCCTCGGCAGGTACCGTCTTTATCTCTCCCGAAAGTGTAAAATATCCCGACAGATTTTTATTACTGCTCGCAAGAAATCCTTCATTATATTGAATAATAACCTTGCCGTCTTCAACCTCCCATGTACCGGCTTCCGCTCCGCCGCCGTCTACTTTTCCGCTCTCATAGTTCAGGCTGCGCATCCATTTCGGCAGCTCATATATGATTTTATCTTTTGATGTAATCTCCAAATCGCCCGGTGTGCCAAAGCTGATCTTCATCTCAAACTTCGCATACTCCGGTATTGTCTCCAATTGAGTAAAGTCCACAAGCTCGCCATTTTGCGGATCCTCTATTTTAAGATAGCTGCTTCCATAATCCACCCAACTGCTGTAAGCACCGGTCAGGGAGTATTCTTTCCCCTCGCCCGATTCCTCGCCTTCATTCACTGCCTCCGGCTCAGCATCAACCACGTCGATGACCTCTTCGGACACTTCCGTTTCCGCTTCCTGTGCTTTCCCGCTTGTCCCTTCCGTCTGCGTTTCTATCGTTTCCGTCTGCTCCGGTGTCTCCTCTGTCTGC
>CAZAQD010000026.1:4720-26330 GCA_964487425.1 uncultured Marvinbryantia sp.
CTCTGTCTGCTCCGGTGTCTCCTCTGTCTGTGCCGGTGTCTCCTTCGTCTGCTCCGGTGTCTCCTCTGTCTGCTCCGGTGTCTCCTCTGTCTTCTCCAGCGTCTCTTCCGTCTGTGCCGGCGCCTCTGTCTGCTCCGGTGTATTCCCCGTCTCCTTTTGCGTCTCCGGTTCTTCCGTCTGCGAATCTTCAAAGCCTTCCGCTGCCCCTTTTATCTCTCCGGGCTCAGCCAAAACCGTCCCCGACGGCTCTGCTGCTATAACATGGCTGCCTGCCTGTGTCAAGAGCATCACTGCCAACAGCAGCCATGCCAATGCTTTCGATGATTTCCTTCCTCTTTTCCTCATTTCACCCTCCATTGTTTTACAAATATAGATATAATTACCTGGTTTTATTATCTCATATCCATATTTTCAAACAAGGTGACGGATTTCGAAAAGAGTGTCATATTTTCAGATCTTATTTATTTTTATAGGGCACGGGCAGCTTCCCCTTCGCAATTCCATCTCTATGCACTTCCAGGTTTCACCCATACACTCATAGCTTTCTGTTTCCTTTAACGTCACTTTTTCAAATCCGCAGGATTGATAACATCTGATTGCTGCGGTATTATTTTCAAAAACTCCCAGCGAAACTTTATCCACTCTCAGGAATTCAAAGGCATAACGCACTGCCAGCGAAACCATTTCTTTTCCATATCCCTTCCGGCGCTGCCTGCCATTTACGATAACAAATCCCAGGCGTATCTCCCCTTTCTCGTCATGGGATACCTCATGGTAAAGTGTCCTGCGATCCCTTCCGCATCAAATGCCGTCATCCCCCATATATGCACATTATCCCTCTCTTTGTCATAATAGGCATTTATATCATCAGGGGTAACGGGATAGTGTTCATAACGGTCTGCACTCCACTGCCGAAATGCATACTCATCCTGAAACCACCTGGCTATTTCTGACGCATCACATGCTTTGTATGGTCTTATCCTTAACATGAAATCTCTCCTTTTCTTCCTCCTGTTTATAATCCGGTCATAAAAAACATCGTATTTCAGATAAGATTATAGCATAAATATCTTTCTTTTTTTTGAGAAAAATTATATAATTGTTTTATCAAATGGCTTTTCACTATTCTTTTTCATTAGGACAACAACGTTATGGAATCATTTTCGCTTACCGACATCAAACGAAAAAACCTGTCTGATGTTTATCACTATATATTCCACAATAGCGGATGCTCTAAGCAGGGAATCGCCAACGCCCTGAGCATGAGCCTGCCGACTGTCACGCAGCATCTTACCACGCTGCTTGACGAAGGGCTTATCGAAAAGTGCAGGCGCCTTTGAGCATATGACGCTGATTCCCGACGGCATGCCCTGCTATTGCGGGCAAAAAGGCTGTGCGGAATGCTACTGCTCCGGTTATTCGCTGCTGGAAAAAATATGGAACTGGAAGAATTCTTTGAAAAGAAGGCAAAAGGGGATCCCCTCTGCCAAAAGAAAGATGAGGATATTGCCTTTATCCGCCAAACCGTATTTGACCGCTCTACCTTTCAGGATCCCATCTCTTATATCGTACCAGGAAAACGCCGGATTGACGCCGTCTCTATCGGAGCAGCGCTGCCGTTTATCAAGGATTTTCTGAGCGGGATCGGGAGAGGCGGGCTATAGCCGCATCTCACGTATACGTTTTCTAAGCCGCAATACCATAGAGGGGGAAACGGAGAGTTCATCAATTCCCATGCGCACAAATTCTTCCGTAAGCTCCAGATCTGCGCCAAGCTCGCCGCAGATCCCCACCCATTTTCCCGCTTTGTGCGCATTTTCGACAGTCATGCGGATCATTTCCAGGATTGCCCTGTGATGCGGATGATAAAATTCGTCCAGATTCTCATTCTGCCGGTCAACGGCAAGCGTATATTGTGTCAGGTCGTTCGTCCCTATGCTGAAGAAATCGACCATTTCCGCCAGCTCGTCACTGATTATGGCCGCCGCCGGCGTTTCGATCATAATTCCCTGCTCAGGGCAGCGGTAAGGAATTCCGCCGTCCTCCAGTTCTTCGCACACCTTTGCTACTATTTTATAGATCTGCCTGATCTCGTCTGCGGAGATAATCATAGGATACATAATCGACAGGCTGCCAAATACGGCGGCACGCAGCAGTGCGCGCAGTTGTGTCTTAAAAATCTCCGGCTGCTTTAAGCAGATGCGGATTGCCCGGTATCCGAGTGCCGGATTTTCTTCCTTTTGCAGCTTAAAGCAATCTGCCTGTTTATCGGCTCCGAGGTCTAATGTACGGATAATGACCTTTTTCCCTGCCATCATCTGCAGCACCTGTTTGTACGCCTGAAACTGTTCCTCTTCTGTTGGCAGTTCCTTTCTCCCAAGATACAGAAATTCACTTCTGAACAGCCCGATCCCGGCGGCGTCGTTTTCCAGCACATACGCCACATCACTCACATTTCCTATGTTTGCATATATATGAATCTTCCTGCCGTCCGGCGTCACATCCTCTTTTCCTTTCAGTGTCTGCAAAAGCTGCAGCTTTTCCGCTTCGTGCGCCATCCTCTTTTCTACCTCACGGCACAGCTCTTCACCCGGCTCAAAGATAACCTTCCCTGAAAAGCCATCCACCACAGCCGTCATCCCCGGGCGGATCTCCTCTAAATTCAGCGGTACGCCGATCAGTGCTGGGATATTCATCATGCGCGCCAGGATCGCCGTATGGGAATTTGCCGAACCGTGGACGGTAACAAACGCCAGAATTTTCCCCTTATCCATCTGCACTGTCTCGCTGGGGCTTAAATCATCCGCTACAAGAATGGACGGTCCCGCCGCCTCTGCTTTGGCGTCCCCATGCCCCTGCAGGTTTCTTACCAGCCGGTCGGAGATATCCCTGATATCTGCCGCTCTCGCTTTCATATAGTCGTCATCCATCCCGGCGAACATCTGCGAAAAGTTGTCGCCCGTGACTGCTGCGGCATATTCCGCGTTTACCAGCTCTGTGCGGATCATATTTTGAATCGCCTCCAGATAGTCTTCGTCCTCCAACAGCATCTGATGGATTTCAAAAATAGCCGCGCTTGCCTCGCCGACCTCTTTTACCGCTTTATCATACAAATCCTGCAGTTGCCGCTTTGTCTGATCCAGCGCCTTCTGCAGCCGCGCCAGCTCCTGCCCGGCGTCCTCCGTCCTTTTTCTTTTTACCTGAAAATCCTCTTTCTTCAGTACGCTTACCTTCCCCATAACGATCCCTTTATATACGGGCTTCCCGCTATACTCCTTCATCCGCCTTCTCCTTTTGCATGTCTTTTCTCTGCGTTTCCCATCCTTCGCCTAATACCATCTGATCATCGGCAAGTGATGATTGATCCCATTGCAAAAAAGTATCTGATGCACGTCGATGATCCCATGGTAGAAGGTGGCGGCGCAGGAGCACAGATAAAGCTCCCACATACGCGCAAATGTCTCGTCAAACCTTTCCATGAATCTGGTAAACTCATGCTGCATCAGTTTCATTTCCAACCCTCCTGAAAAAAATGTGCAGATAAAATTTTTTCACTCTTATCTGCACGTAATTTCTATTATGATAGTATTTCCGTATCCCGGAATTTTCATTCAGCTTCCGCCACTTTTGGTATCCGGTCTATCCTCGGGTCTGTAAAAATATCTTTTTCGTCATAGCTTGGCGTGCTGAACTCGGAAACCACAGCGCCTTCCTCTCCCGCTTTAAACCAGTGCCTCGTATTAACGGGGATCGTATACTGCTCTCCCGGCTCCAGCCTCACCTCATGAAATACCGTATAATATTCCCTGCCATTTTCCGGCGGCAGGACTGCCGGGTTTTCTTCTTTCTCTCCTTCTACATACAGATACACGGTTCCGTATCTGCACCGGAAGGTCTCTTCCTTTCCCGGATAATCGTCAAACGGCGCATGCCTGTGCTCCGGGCATGCCTGTCCCGGCAGCAATACCATCTCTTTTGCACAGACACGCTCTGTATTAATATATATCACTAGCTGCAGTCCTACATGAGAGATATCGCTCAAACCGAAATCCGCAATCTCAATATTGTTTCTCTCAACATCGGTAAGAATAATATGTGCTTTTTCATAAAATTCTACCACTCTGTCATATACCTTCCTGTATTCCTCGACTGTTATCATACCTTCACCTCCAACCATAAACGCTTGCCGCTCTGTAAAACGGAATATAAGTTTATTATACCTACAGATTTTTCTTTATGCAATCATTTATTGGCTTTGCCAAAGGCTTTCCTATCTGATCGTCACCGTCATAATCGATTCCGCCGGCAGGTACAGCTTTGCCGCCGCCCCTTCCATCCGCAATACAAGGTCCTTTTTCTCCTTCTCCCTGTTAAGGAGCACCGCATGAATCGTTCCATCCTCATTCTCAAATGCCGTCACATCGATTTTATCGGTATAGCGGCTTGTCCCAAGCCAGGTTGCCCCCGGCTGGATGAAATGGCTGAAGTGGCGTATATAGGCGAGCGTATTGCGCTCCAAAAGCTTTCCTTCTTTTATATTGTAAAGATAGGGCGCGTCGCAGAAATTCCCCACATGATTGGGTCCGCCAACTTCGTCGAGCAATAAGTTCCAGTCATAGAAAGCCGTCATGCCGTGATTGAGATTGCCGATGATATCATGGGCATATTTCTGCGCGTTTGCCAGATAATCCTCTGCGCCGTATTTACTGTACTCAATGCATGCTTCCGACAAAATCAGCTTTTTATCCGGGAAACGTTCTCTGATATAGGCAAGCGCTTCAAAATGATCTCCGCTGTACCAGTGAAATGCGATTCCCGTTATCATATGGTCCGTCGTCTCATCAATGATCTCACATGCCCGCTCAAAGACGCGCTCTTTATTGTGATCCCAGATAAATATCTCTATATCATCCAGTCCCTGTTCCTGCATTTCAGGATAAAGAAAGTCCCGCAAAAACACTTTTTCCTGCTGCGCAGTATAGACACAGGAATCCCATGTCTGAACTGCCGCCGGTTCATTCTGCAAAGACATGCGCCTGATACAGCAGCCCGCTTCACGAAGCTTTTTTATGTACAGGCATATATATTTTGCCCACCATCCGCGGTATTCCTCTTTCAGGGAACCGCCCTGGATCCTCTCTTTGTTTGTTTTCATAAAGGAGGGCGGAGACCACGGGGAAATCATCAATTCTATTTCCTTCCCTGCGGCCTTCTGAGCATCTTTCAGTAACGGCATCGCATAGCGAAATGCACGTTCCAGAGAAAAGCTTTCCATTTTCTGATCCTGCGGGTCGCTCATCGCTTCATACTGTTCCATAGAAAAATCACAGCTATCCAAATGAATACGCCCAAAACGGTAATTTAATTCCTCCGCCGAAAAATAAGTATGAAGCAGCTTCTTTTGATCCTCTTTGGGCATCTGTGCATATACATATCCTGCAGAATCGGTAAAAGCGCCGCCAAACCCTTCAAACTTCTGCCCTCTCACGGTGGGATAAAGATTAATCACTTCATTTTCTATCCCCGGATCCGGCATCCATACCGCTTCGCCTTTACTCACCTGTTTGCGGTTGTTTTCAAAAACGGTTGTCTCATAAAATATCTTTTTTCTCATAACCGATCCTCTCAATATTTCTTTTTATATTCACTGGGCGTCATCCCGGTAATGCGTTTGAACACCCTTGTAAAATACTTCTCGTCGCGAAATCCCACTTTATATGCGATCTCATACGTCTTAAAATAATTTTGTTTCAGGTAAGCGCATGCATGCTCGATCCTGACGTGGTTCAGATAATCAATAAATCCCATTTCAAGAAACTGTGAAAACAGCGTCGACAGATAACCGGCAGAAATTCCCACTTCCCCTGCTACCTTCTGCAGCGTGAGGTCACTGCTGTAATTTTCTTCCATGTACTCTTTCGCCTGGTCTACAATTCTGGAACTGCCGCCATCCTCTCCGCTTTTTTTCTTCGCAATCCCTTCTATTTCATCGGCAATTTTTAAAATCTGCGCAAGAATATCCGAGGAGCGGCTGGGCTTCAGCATATAATCCTTCGCACCGTACCGCAGCGCCTGCTGCGCATACCGGAACTCGTCGAAACCGCTGAGGATGAGCGTCACCGGCAAAATCCCCGCCCCCTTCGCTTCCTTCATGACCGCAATCCCGTCCTTGACGGGCATCTGCACGTCCAGAAGCATAATGTCCGGCCGGCTTTGAAAAATAATATCCAGCGCTTCCTGCCCATTCTTTGCCAGGTAAATCTGCGTAAAGCGATCCGTATGGAGCCGGATATATTTTTCCATCCCCTGGCGTATCATTTCTTCATCCTCTGCTATCAACAACTTCAGTGCCATTGTCTCTCTCCTTAATTTTCTCCCTCGCTATCTCTGCCATCCGAAAAAGGAATGCGGATACTCACCAGCGTTCCCTCTCCGATGCGGCTTGTGATGTCCAGAGAAAACTTCTTTCCATATTCCAGCTCCAGGCGTTCCTTCACATTTCTGATCCCATACCGCCCTATTTTCTGCCCGGTAAAAGCTTTTTCCTGGTCCGTCTCCCAGATATTACGAAGCTGCGTTTCGTTCATGCCCACTCCGGTATCGCGTATCAAAAATTCCAGGTCTTCTCCCTCTTTCTTCGCCGTCACTGTAACCATAAAATCCGCTTTATGATTGCTCTGCATTCCATGAATCACAGCATTTTCCACAAACGGCTCAAGAATCAGCTTTGGTATCATAACATGCAAAACCTCCGGTTTTGCATCGATCCTGTATTCCATCTGCTTTTGAAAGCGCAGCTTTTGAATCTCCAGATACCGGTGCAGCAGCTCGATCTCCATTTCCACTGTCACCAGGCGTTTCCCCTGTCCCAATACCAGGCGGAGCAGCTGCGCCAGCTCATAAATGCTCTCCGCCGTCGCCTCATCGCCCTCTCCGGTCGCCTGCCAGTAAATGCTGTCCAGGGCATTGTACAAAAAATGCGGATTGATCTGCGCCTGTAAAATCGCCAGCTCACTTTCTCTCTCTTTTAAAACCATGATATAATTTTTATTAATCAGCTCCCGAATATCCGTAACCATCTGATTAAAGCAGGCGGCGACCTGCCCCACTTCATCCTTCGTCTGAATTGCCACCTGCTGTTCAAAATCTCCCTGCCTGAACTGCACCATAGCGTCACAGACGGTCTGCAGCGGTTTGCTGATTTGCTTCGAAAATGCCTCCACAACCGGCCAGGAAGCGATCGCCATGCTAACCAGTATCAGCAGCGGGATATATACCACCTCATCGAGAAGGCTCCAGAATCCCTTTCGGGGCATGATTTTGCAGACGGTCCATCCTCCGTCCGAGCTTGGTCCTGTACAGATTGCCCATTTGCCCTTCCTGCCATAGTAGTTGGCAGATGCCGCCAGATTTTCTTCCTGCAGGTATTGTCTAACCGCCTCATCCACATATCCGTAGCTGATGATTTCGTTCCCGTTTTTATCCAGTAAAAGAATTCCGTCCTCATCGGATTCCAACACGCTGCGGCACAACTCCTCCACTGTCTCCTGAGAAATTCCAATGGTCAGATAACCGAGAAGCGTACTTTGGGACTGATTAAAAATCGCCCGGCATAAAACCAGTTTTTCCGAACGGTTCGCCTGGTAGATTTCACTGCTGCCCTTCTCTACGCTTACCCACAGCCCTTTTCCTCTCAGCTCTACCGCTTTCTGAAAAACGGAAGTACTTTTTAGCTCATCCAGGTCCGAAATATAGGAGCTGCTGGCATCGATGCAGCGCAAATACGGGAACACGCCGTTTTCCGTATAAATGGACAGCGTTTTAATATATCCCTTCAGCGCCATAATATCCTCAATCATCTGTACGGGAGTCTGATGCTGCCATAGTTGTGCGTCACTGTTAAGCGTCTCTGCGTTCTTTGCCGTCAACACCTCCTGTATTTCCTGGTTGATAGCAAGGTTCAGGGAGAGATACCGCACGTCTTCCTCCAGAATATTAAGGGAAAGCGCCAGATTATTCATACCGGTTTTCTGGCTGATGCGGTACTCCGCCTGGCTTACATAGTACCGGTATCCGGTCACCGCAATACAGATGAGAATTAATATAGGAATAATGATAATATATGTATAAAAGATAATTCTTTTTCCAATCGAAATATCCCGTATCTTCTCTTTTATCCTTCTCATCCTCATGCCTCCTGCAGTCTGCATCTTTCTCCTGCAAATGTGATCCCGATCGTATTGTATCACATTCCATCCCGGTTGTCAGATGTTTTCGGCGTCCCGGCTGTCTGTATTATCCTTTCACGGCTCCCATTGCCACGCCTTTGGTAATGTGCTTATTGAGCACCACATAGACGATTACTGCCGGCGCTGCCGTCAACGCCATAACGGCAAACTGTACCGCGTAATTGGAAGAATACTGTCCCGTGAATTCCAGCACGGAAAACGGCAGGGTCTTCCATTTCGGGGTGCTCAAATAAGTACTTGCCATCATGAACTCGTTCCAGTTATTCAGAAACGTCATGATAGATACGGTGGCGATAGATGCCTTCAGCATCGGCGTTACGATCTGAAAGATAATGCGGTAAATGCCGCATCCGTCCATTACTGCCGCCTCTTCCAGCTCCACCGGTACGGATTCCATAAAGCTTGTCATCAGAAACATCCCCTGCGGAAGGGAAAACGCCACATACGGAATCAAAAGCGCCCATACCGTGTCCGTCATATTGAGCATGCTGTAAATCTTATAATTTGGCAGAAGCGTAGCATGAATCGGTATCATCATCCCCATCAGGAGAAGCGTCTTTACAAATCCGCTCAGTTTCCACTGCATTCTGCGGCAGGCAAACGCCGCCATAATCGAGATCAGGATGACCAGAACCACCGCCAGTCCATTGATGAGTACACTGTTGCGCAGATAATGGAGGAAATTACCATCCACAAACGCCTTCACATAGTTGCCCCACTGAATCTTCTGCGGAATAATCAAAAGGCCGCTGGTGAACATTTCCGTACTGCTCGCCAGTGAAAAATCAAGCAGCCATATCAATGGGAATAACTGCACGACTGCAACCAGAATCAGGACTGCCCACAGAAGCACCTTTCCCACCGTAATCTTTTTTGTACCTGCTGTTTTCATCTACCGCACCCCCTTTGGCTGACGCTCTGCGAATATTTTATTTAAAAGAACTGTTGCCAGAAGACAGATAATGACAAATACCACGCTGATCGCATTTCCGTATCCATACCGGAAGGACTTAAATGCCTGCTGGTACAGATAAGTTGCGGTAAACTGCGTCGCGTTGCCCGGCCCGCCGTTTGTCAACAGGTAGACCGTTTCCATCTGCTTTAATGCGGAGATCACCGCCATCGTTACATTTACCTGAATAACCGGCTTCATCAGCGGAAGCGTCACGCGCAGGAATGTCTGCTTCTGTGTAGCGCCGTCGATAGCCGCCGCCTCATATAAGGTCGGGTCAATATTTTTGATGCCGGAATAGTAAATCAGCATGCCCCAGCCAAATCCATGCCAGATCAGCACTACCAGCACGGACCAGATGGCATTTTGCGCGCTCAGCCAGTTGACCGGCTTCTGTCCAAAGATTTTGAGAATGTTATTGAGAAGCCCAAAATTCGGATCATATATAAATTTCCACAAGTAGGCGATTACCGCAACGGAAATGACATTGGGGATAAAATATACGCAGCGGAAAAAGCCCTCTCCCTTCCCGCCTTTTTTATCCAATACCGCCGCTGTGATAATTGCCAGCGGATGCTGGATACAGATAAATCCGATCGCAAGAAAAAGTGAATTGCGCAAAGCCGTAAAAAATGCCGTATCTTTTACCAGCTCCTTATAATTTTCTATACCGATAAAATCAAAAGCGCCCATACCGGAATAGTTTGTAATGGAATAATAAACGCTCAGGCAGATTGGCGCCAGAATCGCAAAGACAAAAAGCAGAATTCCCGGAACTACCAGGCTTGCGATCACCAGCTTATTACTGTACATTTTTTTCATAATACCCAGTCCCTTTCTGTTGATACAGAAAACGCATCATCGCCGCGTTTCCTGCATACTATGGTATAAAAGCGGCTGTCCAAAGGACCGCCGCTTTCATTTACACTTTCCCTTTCCTGTCAGCTTTAGTTGCAGGCTGCTCCAATGTTTGCCAGGAACGTATCAATATCTGTTGTTCCGTTGGAAACGCTCTGGATCTCGCTTTCAATGCTTGTCTTAAAAGCAGACGGCCCGCAGTCATTTACGGTTGTCCCTGACACACTTGTTGCAGCAGATACGATGTCTACAATCTGTTTCATCAGTTCTGTCTCGTCGCCGCTCATGAATTCTGTCTGATCCTGTGCAGACATACCTACACCGTTCTCCCATCCATACTTAGACAGTTTGTCCGGCTGATACATAAAGTTCAAAAACTTAATTGCTTCGTCTTTTACCTCGGAGTTTGCAGATACTGCATAGCCGCCGCCATTCCATGCTTCAATGTCTGTTGCGCTTGCTGCTCCGCCTTCTACTGTCGGCATGGTGAATACACGGATATTTGTGCGGATCTCTTCCGGGATATCTTCATTCGTCGCCATAGAAGTCTCCCAGCTACCCATATAGAACATCGCTGCCTGGCCATTGGTGAACAGGTTCATTGCTGTTCCGTAATCCTGTGAATCATAACCTGTCTGGAACAAACCTGCGTCTGCCGCATCTTTCAAAAGCTGTGTTGCCTGTGTGAATGCCGGGTCTGAGAAATCGCCGTTTGCAATCGCGTCTGATACGATATCTCTGTAATCGCCGGTCAGCTTATAAAGCACATCTGAGAGATAAACTGCCATCGGCCAGCCGTCTCCGCCGTCCATTGCTACCGGAATGATGCCTGTATCTGTAATGGTAGAAGCCAGTGCTAAAAGGTCATCATACGTTTCCGGTACGCTCCATCCATTATCATCGAACATTTTCTGGTTGTAATAGAAAACTGCCACGTCTGTGTTTCTCGGAAGCCCATACAGCTTGCCGTCTTTCTTGAATCCTTCCAGTGATCCTTCGATGAATTTGTAGTCTGCGTAATCTGCTTCATTCAACTCTGCCAGAACACCGGCATCCAGAACTTCGTCCAGGAAAGAAGGCTGTCCCCAGATGTTCACTACGTCCGGCATTCCCTCCATTGCGTATGCTTTGAATTTTGTCTTGTAAGCTTCCTCGTCCAGCGCCTCCACCTGAATATTCACGTTCGGATTCGCTTCCATGTACTCGTCAATCAGAAGCTGCTCTACAAGCCCCTGTCCGTTCTTTCTGTCCGGCAGATTGGAGAACACTCTGAGTGTAATTTCTTCCTCTGCGTTTGCTGTCAGCGCTGTCCCGGCTACCATGCTTGCCGCCATAGCTGCTGTTAACAGGATTGAACACCATCTCTTTTTCATTTTGTAACCCTCCTTAGATTTTCTCTTCGTTTTTGTTAGAAAAAGTATAGCATTCGTAAGCTTTGATTTACAGACAGCATTCTTTTAAAATAGTGGATTATTTTCATATACCTGTCCCATTTCCGGCGAATAACCGCCATCCTGTAAAACGCCTGCCGAGCTCACAGAAGGATGCTGATTCTGGTTCCAAGCTCTGTACGCGACAGGATTTCAAAATGGCCCAGGTGCTTATCGACAATCCATTTGGCAATGGAAAGCCCCAGCCCCGTACCCTGATAGCTCCTGGCGTCGTCGGCACGGTAAAAGCGCTCAAACATATGCTCCACATCTGCCTGCGCCATACCGATACCCGTATCCTGCACCTGCAGATACGGCTGTCCGTCCTGTGTCTTTCCAACCGACAAAAGAATTTCGTCGCCTTTCGCCGTATATTTTGCCGCATTATCAACCAGGATACGCACCGCCTGTTTAAGCATCCCGGCATCTGCCACCGCAAAAACCTCCTCCTGCCGCGTATGATAACGGTACGGATGCGCCTCATCGATCATAAACGACTCCTCATAGACCTCCTGCATTAAGGAATTCAGGGATACTGTCTCCATCGTAAGCTTTGTCTTTCCACTGTCCCCTCTGGCAAGAAACAGAAGCTGGTCCACCAGATGCTTCATATGGTCGGATTCATGCTGTATGGCAGTGATCGATTCATCCAGCACCTTCTCATCTTCCCGCCCCCATCTTGCCAGCATATTGGCATAGCCCTGAATCACTGCAATCGGGGTCCGCAGCTCATGCGATGCGTCATTGACAAAGCGCGCCTGCTGCCTGTAGGAATCTCTCATACGGATCAGCAGATTATTCATAGCCGCCTCTATGCCCTGCAGGTCGGCATCGCCAAAGGATAAAAGCTTGGTCTCCTCCGGCTGAAGGCTGGAGATGGCATCTTCAATCTGCTGGTATTTATCTTCTGAAAACGTTATTTTACTGAGCTCATCCGCTTTGATGGCGATCTCATCAATCGGCGCCAGGATACTGCGGATCCTGCGCTCTTCCTTCATATAGGAAGCAAAAATACTAAGAAGCTGCACGCCCATGACAATCAGCACCACTATCCCGATCTCCACAAAAGCCCTATAAAGCGGCAGTTCCAAAAGCACTTTCCCCGTATAATCCGACACCTGGTATGCGATCTCCTTTAGCCGTCCGGTATTCACCAGCATCCGCTTCAGCCCTGCGTCCAGCCTGCCCACTGCCACAAGCTCCCGGTCAAGGATCCTCCCCAGAAAAAGCAGTAAAAAAAGCAGCAGATCCCATCCGCAATATATCCCTGCCTTTCTGCTGATCCATGACCAATGCAGCTTCCTGGCAATCGACGTCATGCGCTTTGTCTGCATGCTTTCCTTCTTTTCATCCTGTTTTCCGGCTGTTGTGCCGTTCTCCTTTTTCCGCCTTCTCTTCTCTCTTAATTCTCTTTTCTGTTTTCGTTTTTCTTCAATCGTCATTTTTTGCATCCCGCTATTCCGATTTAATCACATATCCGACTCCGCGCACAGTCTGTATCATCTTTACGCCGAATACCTCGTCAATTTTTGACCGCAGATAACGGATATACACATCCACCACATTTGTCTCCCCCACATAGTCAAATCCGCAGACCTTATCAAGCAGCACATCCCTGGAAAGCACAATATCCCTGTTCTCCAGGAGGATTTTCAACATCTGGAACTCTCTGTTTGTGAGTATAATTTCATGTCCGTCATAGGTCACCTGGTGGCGTTTTCCCGATAATACCAGCTCTCGCCAGCAAAAAACGCCCTCTTCCTGTCCCTGTGAGACCACCGATGGCTCCATGCTTTTTCTATGCAGTTTCAGCGCCACACGGATTCTCGCCAGAAGCTCCTCTATGGCAAACGGCTTTGTGATATAATCAACCGCCCCTGCATCCAGCCCCGCAACCTTATCCATCACCGCATCGCGTGCCGTCAGCAGGATAACCGGGGTGGGTTTATCCTGCTGGAGACGGCGCAGGACCTCTAATCCGTTCAGTCCCGGCAGCATGATATCCAGAAGGATGAGGTCAAACTCCCCGGATGTCGCAAGCCCCAGCGCCTCTCTTCCATTGGCGCTTTTGCTTACCGTATACCCTTCATGCGCCAGCTCCAGTTCCACAAAGCGCGCCAGCTTCTCTTCATCCTCCACTACCAGAATATGTGCCCCCATCGCATGCCTCTTCCTTATAATTTCTCGTATTCATCCTTCACTTTGTCAACAAACTCACTTGCCTTTTCCATCATCTTATTGGCGCCGCCGAGGTCATCCTTTCCACAGAAAGAATAGCGGCATCCAAAAAACAGTGCGACAATTAAAACGGCTACCACCAGCCTCCACGCTATGAATAACGCTAATACCAGCCCCCACACCGGTATTTTGATGACTTCTTCCTCTTTGCGCCGTACACAGAAGGAATTGTCAAGGCATTTCCGCCACAGGATACCGAAAAGCTTACCCAGCTTCTTAAAAAACCGGTTCGATTCTTCCTTCTGTTTCTGCTCCTGCACCTTATCCTTTACCGACACATACTGCGGCTGCTCCTCATAGTTGGTAGAATAAGTTTCCTTTTCAGGTCCCTTCGCCTTTCCGCATTTTTCCAGATACACCATCGCGTCCAGAAGATCCCAGTCACATGCCTCCAGCGCTTCCTTTGCCTCTTCGTAAGATACGTTTGCCCTCTCTCTTAATTTTTCAACCTTTTCTAACTGTTCCATATGATTTACCTTATCCTTTCAAGAATGATTATTGAGGAAATATTGGTATTTCCTCTTGATGATATCACTTTATCATCCGTTTCTTAATCAATCTTTGAAGGAAGATTAAAAACAGATTAAAATAAATTCTCATAAAAATGCTTTAAGCCACTTCCTTTATAGCACACATTCTATGTTTTGACAATTACAATCAGCGGCATCACACCGGCTCGATGAGGTAAACTTATTATTGGAAAGTAATAAGCAGAATACACCTGTGATCTGTTTCAGATTTGATAACCGTCTTTACTATATCCGAATTTCCGTTTTGCCTTTGCAGCAGCCGAATACCATTCTCCTAACGTGCCGCCTCTATAGCAGCAACTGCCGACAGAATGGTATCCACGCTTCCTTCAATCCCCAGTTTTTCAGTATTAACGCAAAGGTCATTTATTTTGTACGGAAATTGGTATTCCCTTAAAGGATCTCAAAAAATATGCTGACTGCAATGGAAAAATGGATCATAAGATGGTGCTGGAAAACGCCCGGCAGGCAATGCAGGATAAAATGTCCGCTATGCAGCTTCGTTTGGAAACTACCCAATTTAATTTAAACAGCATTGAACAGAATCAGCAGTACAGTACGCAGGCACAGAACATGGTTCCCGTTTTCCCTGCGGGCGTTATCATGCATTGGGAAAAGGAGCCGGTTTCCTACGCCTTCTTGCGCAGGACGGATAGATTCTTCATATTCCCAAAGCGGTTTTTTCGTGCATGCAGATTGACCTGATCTCCCAAACAGACATTTCCAAAGTACTAAAAGACCATTTCCCCCTGTGCCGGACAAATCCCGTAATCATCCCGAATATGCTGTTAAGCAGGCTCTATTTTAACAGCCGTCACAGCGAGATACAGGCGCTGCAGTGAAATTATCCGCAGCGTTGCCATTATATTGCAAAGTTCCGCATGCACCATTCTCTCTCATTTCCCGCCTCCTGCGAATACAGGAATAACAGAAAAGAGGAAAAATGCCCCCATGTCAACCGCAACGATTGTAGAACCCACCGGTGTGCCGGCAAGTATCGCAATCATGATACCCATAAAAGCACATACGACCGATACGATTGCCGAACAGATCGTAACCGCCCGGAAGCTCTTAAATACTCGCATGGCAGAAAGCGCCGGGAATATGATCAGCGCCGATATCAGCAAAGAACCCACAAGATTCATCGCCAGCACAATAATCACGGCGCTTGCCACGGCAAGCATCAGGTTATAGGCGTCCGCCCTTGTTCCCACAGCCCGCGCGAAGCTCTCATCAAATGTCACATCAAAGAATTTCTGATAAAACAGCACAAAAAGCGCTACCACAGCAACAGACAATAGCACACACAGCCAGACCTCATGCTCTGACAGCGTCAAAATAGAGGTAGAGCCAAACAGGGTACTGCACACGTCCCCCGCCAAATTGGACGAGGTGGAAAATAAGTTCATCAGCAGATAGCCGAACGCCAGGGCGCCGACCGATATCATGGCAATAGCGGCATCTCCTTTGATTTTGCTGTTTTGTCCTGTGCGAAGCAGCAGTATCGCACAGATAACTGTGACCGGCAGAACCAGAAGCATCTGATCCGTAAGGTTTAAAACGCCGGCTACTGCCATAGCGCCGAAGGCAACATGCGATAATCCGTCCCCGATAAAGGAAAAGCGTTTCAAAACCAGGGTGACGCCAAGCAAAGAAGAGCAAAGCGCAATCAAAATGCCCACAACCAGCGCATAACGTACAAACGGATATGCCAGATAAAGCTCCATCTTATCAAATAACTCCATCACCTCGCACCACCTTCCTCTCCTGCCAGAAAAAGCTTCCCGACGCCGCTTTCCAGATATTCCTGCTTTGTGCCGAAAAACAGGCTACTGCCAATATGCAGGATATGGCTCGCATACTGCACGGCAGCCGTGATATCATGGGAAATCATGATAACCGTAATCCCCTCCTGGTTGAGCTGCGCAATCAATTCATACATTTCTGCCGTCACCTTCGGGTCCAGCCCGGATACCGGCTCATCCAAAAGCAGGCATTTTTGTGTTGCACAAAGCGCCCGTGCCAGAAGCACACGCTGCTGCTGTCCGCCGGACAGTTCCCGGTAGCAATGCCCCGCAAGCGATGTAATATGCATACGTTCCATGTTCTTCTGTACTAGGCTTTTTTCCGCCCTGTTGTAAAAAGGGCGCAAGCCGCAGCGCCCCTGGCATCCCGACCGGACCACCTCTCTTACAGATGCCGGAAAGTCCCGCTGTACCTCTGTCTGCTGAGGCAGATAGCCGATCTCTGCCGCCTTCAAACCGTCACCTGTCACAATTTCCCCGGCAAGCGGCGGCTGCAGCCCAAGTATCGTCTTCATAAGCGTTGTCTTGCCTGAACCGTTTTCTCCTACAATGCAAAGATAGTCTCCTGCTTCTACCGTAAAATTAAGCCCCTGTATCACTATATGGTTCTCATATCCCAGATCTACATTACGGCATATCATTTGCGCCATTTTTCACTCCTCCTCATTTCAATGCTTCCCTCAATACTTCCAGGTTATTTTGCATAACAGAGAGATACGTCGTCCCGCCATCGGCATCATCCGGCGCAGAAGCCTGCATGGAATCAAGCGACAGTACCTGCTGGTCCTGTCCATTTGTAGCGGAAATAATTGTCCGGGCAATTTTCTCATCCGAGTTTTCAATCGTCAATACCGTGTTTAAGCCCAGTTCATCTACCTTATTTGCGAGAAACAAAATGGTCTCAAAGCTTGCTTCACTCTCTGTTGAGCAGCCCGGAAAAGCTGCATAATAATTCAACCCGTAATCATCTGCCAGATAGCGGAACGGAAAACGGTCGCCGAAAAGCAGGACGTTTTGTCTGCCCTCCTTTATCGCCTGCACATACTCCGCGTCGAGCGCGGACAGCCTGTCATTATAATCTGCCGCGTTTGTCCGATAGGTGTCTGCATGCACAGGATCAAGCTCTGAGAGGGCGTCTGCAATGGCACTGCACAAAATCTGTGCATTCTGCATAGACAGCCAGATATGCTCATCATACTCTGTTTCCTCTCCCTCATCTTCTTTCACACTCGCTTCTGTTTCCATTCCTTCCGCTATCTCTTCCTCCTTCGCCCCATCTCCAAGCGCTTCCAGAAGGTTGAGTGCGATCATGTCCTGATTTGCCGCTTCGCGAAGAGCCTCTCCCACCCACTTATCTGATTCACCGCCAATATAAATGCACAGATCACAGCTTTTGATCTTAATAATATCGTCTGCTGTCGGCTGATAACTGTGCAGGTCAACGCCTCCGTCCAAAAGCAGCGTCACTTCTGCGTAATCATTCTCTCCCAAAATCTCCAAAACCCAGTCGTATTCCGGGAAAATCGTTGTCACGATGGAAATCTTCTCTCCCTTTTCACCGTCCTCTGTTTTTTTCTGTTCAGAGCCGCAGGCAGTCAGGTTATCAAAAGCGATCAGAATACAAAACAGCATCGTAATATATTTTTTTCGCATAAAAACCTCCGTATATTTAAAATTGCACAGTGCCGGAGCACTTCTCACATATCCCATAGAATACCGTCCGTATGGGATCGATCGCAAAGCCATGATGCTCCTGGATATGCTTTTGCACCACCGGCAATTCGCTGCATTGCAGATGGAACAGGCAGCCGCACACCTCACATTTGCAATGGTAGCATACTTTGCTGTGGACATGGCTGTCTTCGCCGACATACTCAAAGCAGGTAGAGGTCTTACCGTCAATGTTATACTTCATAACCAGCCCCTCATCCACCATCCTCTCCAACTGGCGGTATACCGTCGTCATACCTATGGCTTTTCCATGCTCCTTAAAATATTCGCATACCTCATTCACAGTAATATGCCGTCCGGAAACGGTTTCCAGAAACGTAAGCAATTCCATACGCTGTTTTGTTTGGTACTGTGTTTTATTGCCCATCGCGTTCTCTTCCTTTCAATTTGAAAATCGTTTTCATTTTATATGATCTTTCCCGAAAAATCAATAGTGATTTCTGCCTTTGGCAGAGTAAGCCTGATACAGCAAGCTGTAATCTAAATCCTCCAATTCGTGGCTCAGCAGTCGGACAGGATCATCATCAGGAACCAGACCTTCCAACTTAATGTCAAAACCAGTTGATAAGCTTCGCCGAATTCGGTATAATTTTTACGATATTTTTGGTTATTGGTCATATCTAATTCTACCATAATTAGCAGGTTCTTCGGAGCCTGCTTTTCTATTTTCAGACATAAAAGCGGAGCCATTGCTCCATAGATGATTATTCATCTATTTTGCAACGGCCCCTTTTTACATAACAAAAAATAACAAGCGTTATGTAGCGTGGAAAGAGAGGACAAGATGAGTAACAAAAAAGCAGAGAAGGTGAACTACGGCAACCGGGCGCCGGCGACAATGATGTATCTGCTGGCGGGACTTTTGGCATTGCTGCTCGCCCTGCTGATATGCAACGGTATTTTCCGGAAAAATACCATAATCGCAGCAATTACCTGCATCCTGTTTCTGGCAGTGCTTGCCTTCACAATTCCACTATATTGCTGATGTGGAAAAGCCAGGCTTCGTGGATGATAAGCGGCGTAGGGCTGATTTACGGAAAAAAATAAAAGTAAAAAAGCTGACGGTATTATCGGAATCCCCGCCACGGAAGGAACTGAGCAATCCTGATACCGGGGTCGACAATGAGGAATGCCTTCTGGAATTTTTCTGGGGAAACAAGCAGTGTATTATGATTCTTTTGGATAAATCCCAGGGAACGAAATACGAAAACTTTCTGGAAGAACTGGAGCTGCAGTTAGAAGGCGCCTTTGCCCTGTTTTTCGGAAAATACGGCGTGGAAATGCAGACAGGGATCTTATCCATATTCTTGTAAAAATGAAACTGCAGGGATATCGCTCCATGATGGAGGGCAACTATTCCCCGGAACGTTTGCGTGCGCTTTCCAGAATGGTGGGATGTTATACAGACGAGGGCTTTAAAGGGCTTATGGCAGCCCTGCATTCTGAGATTTTTTAGATTAGGATATAGAATTGCACCGTTTCTTGTGCTATAACAAAATAAATTGCTCTATATATCGAGGAGGTTGAACGCGTATTTATGGAAATCAAACGGCTTGCATATGATTTTTCTGTCTGCAAGGTTGCAGACTATTCAAAAGTGAATCTGGAGAGCGCCTATTGTTTTATCGGCAAAACCGATGAGGAAAAATCGCTGGTCTGCCTGACAGACGAAGTCCCGGATAATGCGTTGGCATGCGACGCTGGCTGGCAAGCGTTTCGGATTCAGGGTGTGCTGGATTTTTCCCTCATCGGCATATTATCCAAAATTGCAACCCTGCTGGCAGAAAACAGGATTGGTATCTTCGCCGTTTCAACCTATAATACAGATTATGTCCTGACGAAACGGGAAAATTTTGAAAAGGCAATTCATGTGCTAAAAAATGCGGGATACATCATCGTATGATGTATCATGCAGGCAACAGATGCAGCCGACAGTTATCGTTGCGGAGATTGCGAGCAAGGTGTACACAAAGGTAAAATAAAACATGGGCTTCAAATCACTCTTTTTCATACAATCCCCTTTAAATGCTCCACCACATTCAGCTTTCGCATCGTCGCAGCAATCCCCAGTCTTCGTTCCAGATAATTGGTATTCAGTTTCTTCTTTGCTGTATCTCGCGGCAAATACATATACAGGCATTCTGTTCCTCTTCTGAAAATCTCGCCTTCAAAAATGGTATTTTCTATAACAGCAAGTCTTTCTCTATCAATCCGGTCATTCGTAAAAACCAAATGAATTCTGGAATAATCATAATCTTCCCCAAACGGATTCTCTTTAGAAGCAGCTTCCAGTTGTTCCTTCGTTTTCAGAATCACCGCCAGATCAGCACCTATACTCCCCTGTATCACCTTATGAATCTTATCTGCTGTCTCTTTTAACGGCAAATCTGTGTCAAGCAGGACGTTCCCACTCTGGATATAGGTCTGTACTTCTTTAAATCCGGCATCCTCCAATATCTCTGCGAGATATGACATCTTCAGAATCCTATTCTTTCCGGTTGGTGTCACTCCCCGAAGGAACGCAATCGTCCGCATGCTCTTTCCTCCTTTCAAGCTGGAAGTTGTACTACACACGCGCAATAACACGGCACGGAAGCTGTGGGTGCGCTTTAAAATATCGGGCGGTTCCATAGCCCTCTTCCTCAATAAAACCAGTATAAAATGCAACAAACATATCCCGCGTAATCAGCTCCGGCTTGATATCAGATAACAGGATATCCCGCTCGCCCACATTGCTCACGTCAAATACAATGCCACTACGCTCTGTATATTCCAAAGGGAACTCCTTATTCATGACGTCAAAGTGCGTGCCGAGATGCCCTGCCAAAGCTTTCTTTTCATTTCCCTGCGCATCTTTCACCATTTTAGGGGTGATTTTAAGCGTTATATCATGTAGCATTATTATTTCCTTCAATTCTTTCAATTTGTACATCCATATAGAAATTAAACTCCACCATAAAGGAACTGCCCCTTGTCTGTCAGAGAATAAAAGACTTTCTGCTTGTTGCCGTCCTTTTGATAAGCTTCCATTGCGCCCGCGATTTGAAGCTTCTTGATAATTTTGCTGATAGCTCCTTTTGTCATTTTCATACGCTTGGCTATCTCGGTAACATTCGGTTCTTCGAGATTTCCGACCGCTGCAATCGTATGAATTTCTGAATACCCGTACTTTGATATGCTCTCCATATGGTAGACATTGGAAATATCCAAAATCTATCATAGGAGGAGCATATCATTTTCTGCGGTTTTCCCGATGTTCTATTCCCGCTTTTGAAGAACTTGCTCTGTTCTGTTAAATCCCGAGTTTGCCACTTGTGAACAGAAAATCGGAGCTTTTCAGGCTCCGATTTTCCAGCTTTTATGCGGTTTTTCCCTTGTTTGCAGGGTATTTTTAATTTTGAGAAAATGTACCTACATCTAAGTACCTATATGAAAATCTTTACCGCTGTCTTGATGCTTTTGAGTTCGGACCTGCGGTACAGCTTTGGCGGTATTTTTATTCCGAAGGCATCCAGGATTAACTTTAAGTCAGGGTCATCCACATCCATGAAGCGGTACAGGTCGCCGGACAGCTTGTCCACTTTCCATTTGTTCAGAGCCGCCTGTATCCTTGCCCCATTCAGTCCGGGTACTCCAGTAAGCGTCCGGATCCATGCTCACCTGTCCAGATTGGATGATCCTTTTTTGGATGATCCGCAGCATAACCAGTGCGATGACCTGTGGGAGCGTCAGGGCTTTTTGCAGACCACGGAGGGCAATGTGGTCCATTACGGATACATTGAAAAATTCATCGAGCGGCTGGGCGAACGGTTCAACA
>CAZAQD010000027.1:0-25995 GCA_964487425.1 uncultured Marvinbryantia sp.
CAGATCACAGGTGTATTCTGCCTATTACTTTCCGACAATAAGTTTACCCCATCGAATAAGAAGCTTTTCTGGATATTTTTTGTAAAGTGTATTACAATAGTATTACAAAATATTAAGAAAGGGGCGCATTTTATGAAGCGAATGGGAAAGTACAGAGCGCTTGTTTTCGGAATCTTTGTAATGCTGTTGGCAGTATGCGCCGGCTCGGCGGGACAGGTAGAGGCGGCAAGCAAGAAGGTGTCATTGTCAAAGGCGAGCCTGAAGATGTATGTCGGGAAAACCAAGATTCTGAAGGTAAACAACACGAAAAAAACAGTTCGCTGGTCTTCCAGCAATAAGAAGGTGGCGACGGTAAGCAATAAGGGCAAGATCACCGCCAAAAAGAAGGGGACGGCGACGATTACCGCCAGAGTCGGTAAGAAAAAGTATAAATGCAAGGTTGTAGTACAGAATCCCAAGCTGAATAAAGCAACGATCACATTGACGGTGAACGAAGCGTACCGGCTGTCGGCGCTGGGTACTTCAGAGGAATTGACCTGGACAGCCAAAAACCCCGCCGTGATCCGGGTGAGCAAGGCGGGAAACGTGCGCGGGCTGAAGGCGGGAACGACGTATGTCATTGCCTGGGCTGGAAAGTATAAAATGAAATGCAAGGTCATCGTTGACGACCCGGAGCTTAATAAAACCACAGAGATCATGGAGGTAGGTTCCTCCAGCCAGATTTCCCTGATTCAGACAAAACGTACGGCACAGTGGAGCACGAGCAATTCCGCCGTTGCCGCCGTGTCGTCAAAGGGAGTAGTTACGGCAAGGGCGCGGGGAACGGCGGTAATTACCGCGAAAGTCGGGACGAAGACGCTAAGCTGCAGCATTACCGTCATGGGAAGCAAGAGCAGCTTTAAGAGCATTGCCCACCGGGGATACATGCCGTCGGAGGACAGCGGGCACTGCCGGTTGTCCGCCTATGTGAACGCGAAGAATCATGGCTTTAATTATGGGGAAGTGGACGTGCAGTTTACCCTTGATGGGGAACCGGTATGCTGCCATGACGCGTCCTTCCAGGATACCACGACCGGGCAGACGATCGTGATTGCCGAGCATACGCTGGAGGAGCTCAAAACCTATCATTATCATGGCGAGAGCATTGCGAGCCTGGAGGAAGTGGTGGCGCTTTGCAAGTCCATCGGCATGGGGCTGTATATTGACAAGACAACCAATATCGCCAAGAAAAATGCCAGAGTGAAAAGAGTATTTGAGATCATCGACAAATATGGGATGCGCAACCAGATCACATTTTTGATTACGACGCAGAACCAGGCGAACAAGATCCTGGCGCAGAATCCGCAGGCGAGCCTGTCCGTGCTGATGTCGGCGGCGAGGAACCTGCAGACGTGCGCTGCGCTTGCCAACGCGGTGAAGACGGTGCAGAACACCGTCACGATCGACGTGCTCTATTATCTTACAAGCGTAGATCAGTTGCTGGCGTGCCAGAGTACATTAAAAGCGGGCATTGGCTTTGAGACGTGCACGGTGAATTCCGTAACCGGCTACCGCAAGTTCCTGCCTTATGTCAGCGGGATCACATCGGATAAATGGTGCCTCAACGATTACCTGTAATCAGCGTTCAAGGCTGTATCCGCGGCCCCGTACTTCTTTGATTTCATGAATAGTAATAAATGCCGTTTCGTCCTTTTGCAGGATCAGCTGGGTGGCATCGCTTAGCTTGCGCATGGGAATTACGGTAAGAATGGCCTGGGAGGGAGTCCTTTTCAGGCCGTTTTCTATGTGAAAAAGCGTAACGCCGGTGTCCAGGCGGCGAAGAAGGAGATCCTGTATTTCGCGGTACTGCGGGCTGATGATAAAAAGCTGTACCTGTGCCTGCCCGATGAGGGTGACGCGGCTGATGACAAAGGAGGAAATCATCATGACGAGGATACCGTAGAGGATACCGGCAGGCGTGGAGACGGGAAGCTGCAGGAGAATCACGGCGCCGTCCACGATATACAGGCAGAGGTCCAGAGGAAGCCCTTTTTTCCGGTTTAGCCAGAGGATCGGGATGTCGGTGCCGCCGGTGGAAGCGCTTTCCCGGAAGACCATGCCAAGCCCGGCGCCGCTGAGCAAGCCGGCATAGACGGCGGATAAAAGCATATCCTCCCCGATCCCGGCAGGCTGGGGGAGAGCGGCGAGGAGATTGAGGCAAAATGGATAAAAGAAGGTCGATACAAGCGTCGCGGCGGCAAAGTGCTTCCCGAGCGTATACAACCCGGCGAGAAAAAACAGGGTATTTAAGGCAAGGACGGATAAGGGGATGGGGATGCCCGTCAGATGTTCAATAAAAATGGAAATGCCGGTTGAGCCGCCGGATACAAAGCCCTGCGGCAACAAAAAGATGCGCACGCCGCATGCCAGCAGCGCGTTGCCCAGCAGGATAAAAATAAGGGAGCGGATGTTTTTCGTCTTCATAAGCAATCCTTTCTTGTATTTTTTTCCCTGAACCGCTATACTTTATAATAGCAAACGGAAAGGACAGAGCGTATGGATATAATAGAAATTTTAAAAGCAATTTTATTTGGCGTAGTGGAGGGGATCACGGAATGGCTGCCCGTCAGCAGCACAGGGCATATGATCCTTCTGGATGAATTTGTGCAGTTCAATGTGTCTGAGGAATTTATGTCCATGTTTCTGGTGGTGATTCAGTTAGGCGCAATCCTCGCGGTTGTTATTTTGTTCTGGAACCGGCTGTGGCCGTTTTCGAGCAGAGAAAAGTTTTTTATCAAAAAAGAAACCTTCTCGATGTGGTTTAAAATTGTGTTTGCATGTATACCGGCGGCGGTTGTGGGCATTCTTTTTGAGGAAGAGCTCGACGAGCTGTTCTACAATTACTGGACGGTAGCGCTGGCACTGATCGCATTCGGCGTTTTGTTTATTGTGATCGAGAACCAGAACAAGGGGATGCGGATTAAAGTAGATTCTATCTCCCAGATCACCTATCCGATGGCGCTTTGGATCGGAGTATTTCAGTTGATTGCCGCGGTATTTCCTGGTACCTCCCGCTCAGGGGCAACCATCCTGGGCGCAATCATGATCGGAATTTCCAGAACAGCGGCGGCGGAATTTACCTTTTTCCTGGCGGTTCCCGTTATGCTGGGCGCCAGCCTTTTGAAAATCGTAAAATTCGGGTTTGACTTTGCGCCTATGGAGCTTGCGCTTCTGCTGGTGGGAATGGCAGTGGCATTTCTGGTATCGATTGCAGTCATAAAGCTGCTGCTCGGTTATATCCGCAAACACAGCTTTGTGATATTCGGATGGTATCGCATTCTTTTGGGTATCGTAGTGCTGGCATATTTTTGGGGTGTAATAGGATGATATGAGAATAGTATTACCGGAACATGTAAAAATAATAATCGGGACTTTAGAGGCGGCTGGCTACGAAGCGTATGCGGTGGGCGGCTGCGTTCGTGATTCAGTGCTGGGCAGGAAGCCGGCGGACTGGGATATTACCACGTCGGCGAAGCCGGAGCAGGTGAGGGCGCTGTTTGCAAAAACGATCGATACAGGCATTGCACACGGGACCGTGACCGTGATGCTTGGCAGGACGGGATATGAGGTTACCACCTATCGGATCGACGGCGAGTATACGGACAGCCGCCATCCAAGCACGGTCAGTTTTACAGGCGATTTGACCGAGGATCTCAGAAGAAGAGATTTTACTATCAATGCGATGGCGTATAATGAGAAGCAGGGGCTGGTGGACGCCTTTGGCGGGATACAGGATCTTGAAGAAGGGCTCATCCGCTGCGTGGGTGTGGCAGAGGAACGTTTTGGCGAGGACGCTTTGAGGATTTTGCGGGCGGTGCGCTTTGCGGCGCAGCTTGGTTTTGCAGTCGAAGAAGAGACAAGGCAGGCGGCTGCTCAGTTGGCGGATACGCTTGGCAGAATCAGCGCCGAGAGGATACAGGCGGAGCTGGTCAAGATTCTGGTATCTCCTCATCCGCAGATGCTGCGGCTTGCCTGGGAGCTGGGGCTTACAGGCGTATTTTTGCCGGAATTTGACGCTATGATGGATACGCCGCAGAATAACCCGCATCACATGTATAATGTTGGAGAGCATACGCTGAAGGCGCTGGAGTTCGTAGAAGCGGATAAGGTGCTGCGCCTGGCGGTGTTGTGCCATGATTTCGGCAAGCCGCAGGCGAGGACTACGGCAGAGGGAACCGATCACTTTTACGGGCATCCGAAGATCAGCATGGACCTGGCGGGAAAGATGCTGCGCCGTCTGAAATTTGACAATGATACGACCGGAAAAGTGAAAAGCCTGGTTCTCTACCATGATTTGCGCCCGGAACTGAATGCCGGGAGCGTGCGCAGGGCATTGAACAAAGTGGGGGCGGAACAGTTTCCGGCTCTTTTACAGGTGATGGGGGCGGACATTCTCGCGCAGAGCGAATACCGGAGAGTGGAAAAGCTGGTTCGCCTGGATAAAATACATGAGATTTACGAGGAGATCATAAAGAGAGGGGAATGCCTGTCCGTCAAAGACCTGGCTGTTACTGGCAGGGACCTGATCGCGGCGGGCAAAAAGCCGGGAAAGGAGATCGGCGAGGCGCTGGAACAAATGCTTAAGGACGTGCTGGAATACCCGGAGCACAATACAAAGGAATATCTGCTGCAGCATTTTTGCTGAGGCGCAATGCATTTTCCTTTTTTATATCGCATAGGATAGAAGGAGCGATATAGGGGAGGGCTATGTGTGAACGAGAAAAGTCTGAAAGTATTGGAGCAGTATGACATCCAGGTAAACAGTACCAGAAGAGGAAGAAGCTCCTATATCTGTGAAACGAATACGGGGAAAAAGCTGCTGGCGGATTATACCGGCTCTGAAAAGAAGCTGCGGTTTGTGAACCAGGTGCTGGAGCACCTCATGCAGCAAGGCTATCCTTTTGCAGATATAGTCATGGAGAATAAAGAGGGGAATCTTTTATCTTATGACCGGGACGAGAGTGCGTACATCCTAAAAGACTGGTACGAAGGGCGAGAGTGCGATACCAGAAGTATGGCAGATATCGAACAGGCTGTGAGAAATCTGGCGCAGCTCCACAAAATGCTGATCCTGTCGCCAAAAGAGGAGGAGGCAAAGGATTATGCGCAGATGCATCTTGGCGGCGAACTGGAGCGGCACAACAGAGAGCTGAGGAAGGTGTATTCCTTTATCCGAAAACGCAAACAGAAAAATGAATTTGAAATCCTTTTTTTAAACTGTTTCCCTATGTTTTATGAGCAGGCGGCGGAGGCGGAAAAATGGCTCGCCGGCTCTGATTATGAGGAACTGAGGAACAGCAGCCTGGAACTGGGCTGCATTTGTCATGGAAATTATAATCAGCATAACATATTTTTTCTGGGGAGGCGGCAGATATTCACGGGCAGCTTTGATAAATGCAGGTATGATATCCAGCTTGCCGACCTGTATCAGTTCCTGCGGAAAATAATGGAAAAGCAGGACTGGGACCTGAAGGCGGGACAGAGAATACTGGAAACCTATGACCGGGAAAGGCGGATCAGCCTGCCGGAGATGAATTATATTTATGCAAGGCTGTTTTACCCGGAGAAATTCTGGAAGCTGGCAAACCAGTATTATAATCGCAGCAAGTCATGGATTCCGTGGAAAAGTACCGGCAAGCTGGAGGTTCTGATCGCACAGCAGAATAAACGAAATAGTTTTCTGAAATCACTGGAATAATATAGAAAAGTCTGATATGATAGAGAAAATACGGATATTATCCGTAAGTGGAAAACATGAAGGAGGTATGGAGTAATGGACTATAAGGAAATGTATGAGGTGTGGCTTAACGATCCTGTCTTTGATGAAGCGACAAAGGCTGAGTTAAGGGCGATTGCAGATGATGAGAAGGAGATCAAAGAGCGTTTTTATATGGATCTGGAGTTTGGTACGGCAGGGCTTCGCGGAGTGATCGGAGCCGGGACCAACCGCATGAATATTTATACGGTACGCAAGGCGACGCAGGGGCTGGCAAATTATATCCTGTCCGTAGGAGGCAGGGACAGAGGCGTGGCGATCGCTTACGATTCCAGGAGAATGTCGCCGGAGTTTGCAGATGAAGCGGCGCTTTGCCTGGCAGGAAATGGCATTAAGGCTTATGTATTTGAGTCCCTTCGCCCGACGCCGGAGTTGTCCTATGCGGTGCGCACCTTAAAGTGCATTGCAGGTATCAATATCACGGCAAGCCACAATCCGCCGGAATATAATGGCTATAAGGTATACTGGGAGGATGGCGCGCAGATCACACCGCCGCATGATACCGGTATTATGGGAGAGGTTAAGAAGGCAACGGATTACAGCGCCATGAAGACAATGGCAAAAGAGGATGCACTGGCAGCCGGGCTTTACGAGGTGATCGGCGCCAACATTGACGATCCGTATATCGAAGAACTGAAAAAGCAGGTCATCCATTGGGATTCGATCAAAGAACAGCAAAAGAACCTGAAGATTGTCTACAGCCCGCTTCACGGAACCGGCAATATCCCGGCAAGGCGCGTGCTGAAGGAACTGGGCTTTGAAAATGTTTACGTAGTAAAAGAGCAGGAACTGCCGGACGGAGAGTTCCCGACCGTAAGTTATCCGAACCCGGAAGCAAAAGAGGCATTTGAACTGGGGTTGAAGCTGGCAAAAGAGGTGGACGCAGACCTGGTACTGGCGACCGACCCGGATGCAGACCGTCTCGGATGCTACGTAAAGGACACGAAGAGCGGCGAATATATCTGCCTGACAGGAAATATGTCCGGCTGCCTTTTGGAGTATTACGAATTGAGCCAGAGAGAGGCGGCGCAAGGGAAGCTGCCGGAGGACGGAGCTGTAATCAGCACGATTGTTACCACCAATATGGCGGGCGCGATCGCAAAGGCATACGGTGTGCGCTTCATTGAAGTACTGACCGGGTTTAAGTTTATCGGACAGCAGATCCTGGGATTTGAGAAGGCAGGAAAGGGAACCTATCTCTTTGGCTTTGAAGAGAGCTACGGCTGCCTGATCGGGACGCATGCAAGGGATAAAGACGCGATCGTGGCAACAATGGCGCTGTGCGAGGCGGCGGCATATTATAAGAGCCAGGGCAAGACGCTGTGGGATGCGATGATTGAGATGTATGAGAAATTCGGATATTACAAAGATGACATCAAGTCGATCACGCTGAAGGGCATTGAAGGCTTACAGAAGATTCAGGACATCTTAAATACGCTGCGCAACGATCCGCCGGCAAAGATCGGGGAATACACAGTATTGTCCGCAAGGGATTATAAGCTGGATACCATTAAGAATTTACAGACAGGAGAGGTGACAACGACCGGGCTGCCGTCATCCAATGTGCTTTATTATGACATGAACGACGATGCATGGCTGTGCGTGAGGCCGTCTGGAACAGAGCCGAAGGTAAAATTCTACTATGGTGTGAAGGGAACCTCCCTCGAGGATGCGCAGAAGAAATCAGAAGCATTGGGAGAGCAGGTTCTGGCAATGATTAACCAGATGATATAAATATGGATAAAAGGTATACGTTTGAGGATTACGTGGAGATTATAAACAGGCTGCGGGCGCCCGATGGGTGCCCGTGGGACCGCAGCCAGACGCATGAAAGCCTGAAGCCCTGTATGGTCAATGAGACAGCGGAGGCGCTGGCGGCAATCGACGTATGGCGTGAGACGGGCGACAGCAGTAACCTGTGTGAAGAGCTGGGGGACATGCTGCTGCAGGTAGTACTGCAGAGCCAGATTGCCCGCGAGGAAGGGCTGTTTACGATTTGGGATGTCATACAGAAGGCGGGTGAGAAGATGCTGCGCCGCCATCCGCATGTTTTCGGAGCAGAAAAAGGACAGGCGCCGCCGGACTGGGAGGCGATAAAGCGTGCGGAGAAGGAAGGGATCTCTCCTGATATAGAGGACGCTAAAAGACATGCAATGGAAAAGGCCAGAACGGAAATCATTGCCCATATACAGGGAGAATCCCGTGAACAGGACAAAAAGCCTTGACAAAATTGGCACTTCGTTATATAAATAGTATGGAGAGTATGTACAGCGGACGTACGTAGTCTGAGTGTGTTTGACAGAAGATAATAAGAAAAATGATAAGAGGAGGAATTGTTCCATGAACAGAGCAGAATTAGTTGCAGCTATTGCAGAGAAGACAGAATTATCCAAAAAAGACGTTGAGAAGGCTTTAAAAGCATTTACAGAGGTTGTTGCAGCAGAATTGAAGAAAGGCGAGAAGATCCAGTTAGTTGGCTTCGGTACTTTTGAAGTTTCTGAAAGAGCAGAGAGAGAAGGAAGAAATCCTCAGACAGGTGAGACAATGAAGATTAAGGCTTCTAAGACACCGAAGTTCAAAGCAGGAAAAGCTTTAAAGGATTCTGTAAACAAATAATGGCAAAGGAAGGATGGGAGCCTGAGGCTCCCATTTTTGTTAATACAGGAAGAGCGTATGAGACTAGATAAATTTTTAAAGGTATCCCGTCTGATTAAGCGCAGGACGGTGGCAAACGAAGCCTGTGATGCGGGCAGGGTACTGGTAAATGATAAGGTGGCGAAGGCATCGGTAAATGTCAAAGCCGGAGATATCATAGAGATTCAGTTTGGAACAAAAAGCGTAAAGGTGCGGGTGCTGGATGTCCGCGAAACAGTGAAAAAGGAAGAGGCACAGAGACTTTTTGAATACTTATAAGCTTCGTTGCGAAATCTTGACGCAAAGGCATAACAAAGCCAGTGTACTCATACAATAAAGGTAAGGATGCGTACCGGGTGGTTGCATGGAAGAAAGACAGATGCCGAGGGCACATAAGATTGTGATGATTGGAAGGAAATCCGGTACAATCAGCGGGATATCAGATGTGCTTTCTTTTGATGAGAACGAGATTTTACTGGAAACGGATATGGGCATGCTCACTATTAAGGGGAAAGCGCTTCATATCAGCCGCCTCAGCCTTGAACTGGGAGAGGCGGATATGGAAGGCAAGGTGGACAGTTTCGCTTATTCGGGAAAAGGACGGAAAAAGAAACAGGAAGGCTCCCTGATAACCAGGCTGTTTCGATAGCTATGAGCGAGGTAGTCAGACAGGAAATTTTATTTTTTTCGGCGAGCGTCCTTACAGGGATCGGACTGCTTCTGTTTTATGATTTTTTTCGTATCTTCCGCAGGGTTATACGGCACAAGGCATGGGTGGTCAGCCTGGAGGATTTTTTATACTGGTGCGCGGCGGCTTTGATTATTTTCGGCATGATGTTCAGAGAGAATGACGGCATATTAAGGGGATATGCATTTGCCGGAATTATTGCAGGCGCATGGGCAGAATGGCTGGTGGAAGTATTTTTTAGAAAGATTTGGACAAAGCTGTTGAAAAAGCTCAGAAAAAAGGGTAAAATGACAGAAGAAAAACAGTAGAGGGCAGAGCCGGTATACGCCGGCATGCATTAGGGGAGTTATCAGTATTATGACAAAGAAAAAGAAATATAAGGGGAGCAACCGCCGGGAAATGGTATGCATTTCGGCAGTGGTAGTCATTCTTCTTGGCGTTATGTTTGTGCAGAGCCATCATCAGAAGGAAAAGAATGCGGCATCGCTTGCGAAGATAGAGAGTCTGAATACGCAGATTGAAGAGGAAAGCGAGCGTGCACAGGAGATAGAAGAGCTGGAGGAGTATGTCAAGACGCCGGAATACGCCGGAGAGCGAGCCAGGGAGAACTTAGGGCTTGTAGGGGAAGACGAGATCCTGTTCAAAGCGGAGAACTAGCACATTGAATTTTTATAAAAAGTGGTTGACAATGGAAGGGAAAGCCGCTATAATAGCAGATGTTGTGGCGGAATAGCTCAGTTGGCTAGAGCACACGGTTCATACCCGTGGTGTCGAGAGTTCAAATCTCCCTTCCGCTATCGAAAGTCGGAAATTGCTGTTAAACAGTAAGCTTCCGGCTTTTTTGTTATACATGCTTTGCGAAGGATATAAAACAGTAACAAAGTTCCCCATTTTGACAAATTCTGCATATCAGATTGTGTATACTGATAGATAGTCGGCGCGGCTACGGGCTGCGCAAACAGGCGGTTAAGCCGGAGCGGAGGGAAAATGATGGGGGAATGGATGAAAGCGGCGGAGAAGGACCGCATTCAGAGGTATGTGGAATCCTTTCACCGTTTGGCAGAAATATTTCAGTATATGCCAGTCAAAAAAGATGGATTAAATGAAGAGGATATTCAGGAGATTTATGACGCGGTCCGGGCGGCAGTTTGCGGTTCCTGCGGACGGCAAAGGAAATGCTGGGGCGGGGATGCAGATAAGACATGGCGATTAACTTACGAGATGCTGATGCAGGTAGAGGATGGGGGAGATGCAGTCTCGGACAGGGAGAAAAATTTTTTTCACTATTGTATCAGGGCGCGTACGTTTAAGGAAGAGATGAAAAACTGTTTTTCCCGTGCGAAACTGAATCTGATGTGGAGCAACCGGATGCTGGAAAACCGGGCGGCGGTAGGCAGGCAGCTTCAGGAAACAGCGCAGATTATAGAGGAGATTGCCTGCACGGTATATGATGCAAAGGAAGCGGAAGATGAGCTGGAACGAAAGCTGCGTATGCGGCTTAAACTTCACAGGGTATTGGTGAAGGATTTGCGGGTGATGCACAGTACATGGGGGCGTTCGGAGATTATCATGACCATGTGTACGGCGAGAGGGCACTGTGTGGCAGTAAAAGAGGTTGCGGCGGTATTGTCTGCGGTTTGTGGCTGCTCTATGGTGGCGGCGCGGGACAGCCGGATGACAGTGGGAAGGGAGCAGAGCACCATCCATTTTGTGGAGGAGACGCATTACTATATGCTGACCGGGATGGCAGGGGAGGCGTGCCGTGGACAGGCTTATTCGGGAGATAACTTCGGTTTCCTTACCGGCAATCACGGACAGGTGATTATGAGCCTGTCGGACGGAATGGGGACCGGCGTGGAGGCGAGCAAGGAGAGCCAGACCGTGATTGAGCTGCTGGAACAGTTTCTGGATGCCGGATTTACAGTGGAAACGGCGGTGAAGATGATTAACTCCTCTATGGTACTGCAGCGTGGGATGCAGCGGTTTTCCACGCTGGATATCTGCAATATTAATTTGTATAATGGCGAATGCGGGCTGCTGAAGGTCGGCGCGTCTACGACCTTTATTCGCAGAAAAGGATGGGTGGAGGCGATCACTTCCACCAGCCTGCCGATGGGCGTGCTGCAGGAGGTGGATTTTGAGAAGGCAAGGAAAAAGCTGCAGTCCGGGGATATGATTATTATGATATCGGACGGGATACTGGATGCGCTGCCGCAGCAGGAAGGTGAGGAGATTCTGAAATACCTGATCGAAAATATAAAAACCACAAATCCGGCGGAATTTGCGCATATCCTGCTCGGACAGATTATGGAGTTCCAAAAGGACGGACCGCAGGATGACATGACGATCCTGGCAGGAGGATTTTGGAAGAAGTGAGGGTTGCTTTTTTGCGCTGAATTCATTATAGTTATCTCAGGGCAGAGTGGAGGAAGGCGCAGAGGAAAGCAGGATGCAGAAGGTATTTGATTATATTGAAAAAGAACAGATGATTCAGGCGAATGATAAAGTAATCGTGGGCGTATCAGGAGGCGCGGACTCCTTATGCCTTCTTTTTGTGTTATTGGAATACCGCCGGCAGATTCCGTTTTCTTTAGCGGCTGTGCACGTGGAGCATGGTGTGAGAGGCGAGGAAAGCCTGGAGGACGCGGATTTTGTAGAGGAAATCTGCCGGGAATACGGCGTTCTCCTGCGGCGTTTTTCTTTTGACATTCCCCGGCTTGCGCGCGAGAAGAAGCTTTCTGTGGAGGAGGCGGGGCGCAGTGCGCGCTATGAAGCGTTTGCGCATGCCGCCAGCGAAATGGGAGCGGATAAAATAGCGGTTGCGCACAATAAAAATGACCAGGCGGAGACCATGCTTTTTCATATGGCAAGAGGGAGCGGGCTGGCAGGAGCCGGCGGCATCCGTCCGGTCCGGGATAACATTATCCGCCCGCTGTTGTGCCTGAAGCGCAGTGAGATTGAAGAATATCTGCGAAAGAGGCAGATTCACTGGAGAGTCGACAGGACAAACAAAGAGACGCGCTACAGCAGGAACTGCATCCGCCACCATATTTTGCCGGTGATGGAAAAGGAGCTGAATCCGGGGACGATAGACCATATGGGGGCGCTGGCAGAGGATATCCGCCGCGTGGAGAAGTATCTGGACAGGCAGGCAGAAGCGGCGGCAGAGGCGGCGGTGTCCAGGGAAGAAGGCGGCGTCAAGATCCGGGTGGAGAAGTTTCTGGAGCAGGAGGAGTTAATCCGGGAGCTTGTTTTGAAAAAATGTCTGCTTTTGGCGGGATGCGGGCTGAAGGATGTGACGCGATACCATATAGAACGGCTTGGCGGGCTTTTTAGCAGGCAGTCCGGGCGCAGGCTGGCGCTGCCGGGCGGCTGGGAGGCGCAGAGAGTATTTGATGAGGTGCATATAAAGAAGGAAGCTGCGGCATATACATCACAGGAGGCGGGCTTTTTGCAAAAGCTGGAGATACCCGGAAGCGTAAAGGTTCCCCGGGGAGTGTTTGCAGCAGCCGTTTTTTCGCATGACGGGGAAATGAAGCATAGGGAAGAGCCGTCCGGCGGGATTTATGAAAATTCTCAAAAAATCTATACGGAATGGCTGAATTATGATAGAATAAAAGGCGATCTTTATCTGCGGACCAGACAGCCGGGAGATTTTCTGGTGATTAACCGCAGCGGAGGCAGAAAGAAGCTGAAGGAGTATTTCATAGAAGCGAAGATTCCGGCAAAGGAGCGCAATGTCGTTTTGGTGCTCGCTTCCGGGAATGAGATCCTATGGGTGGTCGGTTATCGCATCAGCGAGGCGTACAAAATTTCTACAGATACAGAAAAGATATTGCAGGTACAAATGAAGGAGGAAAAGTGATGGCAGAGAAAATCAGAGTTCTGATTTCAGAGGAGGAAGTAGATAAAAGGATTGCAGAGCTGGGGCAAAAGATTAGTGAGGATTATGCCGGCTCAACTGTGCATCTGATTTGCGTATTAAAGGGAAGCGTATTTTTTACATGTGAGCTGGCGAAGAGGATTACCGTGCCGGTGACAATGGATTTTATGTCCTGCAGCAGCTATGGCTCCGATACCAAATCAAGCGGTGTGGTAAAGATTGTCAAGGACCTTGATGAGGCGATCCAGGGGAAGGATGTTATTGTCATTGAAGATATTATCGACTCCGGGAGGACGTTAAGCTATCTTCTGGAGATCCTGCAGGCAAGGAAGCCGCACAGCCTGTCGCTTTGTACGCTTTTGGATAAGCCGGAAAGAAGAGTGCGGGATGTAAAGGTGGATTATACCGGTTTCGAGATCCCGGATGAATTCGTAGTCGGGTATGGGCTGGATTATGCTCAGAAGTACCGCAATCTGCCATTCGTAGGAGTAGTGGAGCTTTAAAAGAAACAACGGGAAAGGAGATATTTTTTTGAACAGAAATTCAAGAGGAATCAGTATTTATGTCATAACGCTTGCGATTGTCGTCCTGCTTATCTATAGCCTGAGAGGACAGTTTACCGTGCGGGAGGAGTACACGTACCAGCAGTTTGAAGAGGCGGTGGAGGAATCCAAGGTAGCAAGGGTTGATATTGAGCAGAATGAACAGGTGCCCACCGGAAAGCTGACGATCCTGTTTACGGACGGAAGTACGAAGACGCTGAATGTGTCGGACGTAAAAGAGGTACAGGCGTTTCTTGAAGATACGGACATAGTAACCTATCTGGCAGATGTTCCGGCAGGGAATACGCTGCTTGGCAGCATCATACCGGTATTGATTGTGTGCGCGTTCATGTTTGTCATGATGATGCTTGTGAACCGGCAGTCCAACGGCGTGAGCAGCAAGATGATGAATTTTGGCAAGAGCCGTGCAACGATGGTAATGCCAGATGCCAAACGGGTTATGTTCAAGGATGTGGCAGGACTTCAGGAGGAGAAAGAAGACCTGGAGGAGCTGGTGGATTTTCTGAGGGAACCGGAAAAGTATACGCAGATGGGCGCAAGAATTCCCAAAGGCGTTATTCTGGTGGGGCCTCCGGGAACCGGTAAAACGCTGCTGGCAAAAGCTGTGGCGGGCGAAGCAGGCGTGCCGTTTTTTAGTATCTCAGGCTCTGATTTTGTGGAAATGTATGTCGGCGTGGGGGCATCGAGAGTAAGGGATTTGTTTGAGGATGCCAAGAAACATGCGCCGTGTATTGTATTTATTGATGAGATCGATGCAGTGGCGAGACGCCGCGGGACCGGTATGGGCGGCGGCCATGATGAGCGGGAGCAGACCTTAAACCAGTTGTTGGTAGAGATGGACGGTTTTGGCGTTAATGAAGGAATTATCGTGATGGCAGCGACAAACCGTGTGGACATTCTCGATCCCGCGATCCTGCGTCCGGGGCGGTTCGACCGTAAAATCGGCGTCGGCAAGCCGGATGTGAAGGGAAGAGAAGAGATCCTTAAAGTCCATGCCAAAGGCAAGTCGATGAGCGATGATGTGGATCTGGAGAATGTTGCCAGGACAACTGCGGGATTTACCGGAGCGGATCTGGAGAATCTTTTAAATGAGGCGGCGATTCTGGCGGCAAGAAGGAAACGTCCGTGCATTGTACAGACGGATATTAACGACTCCTTTGTCAAGGTGGGAATCGGCACGGAGAAAAAGAGCCGCCTGATTTCTGAGAGGGAAAAACGGATTACGGCTTACCACGAAGCGGGGCATGCGCTTTTATTTCATTTGCTTCCGAACGTGGAATCTGTGCATACGATTTCGATTATTCCCACCGGAATGGGAGCGGCGGGCTATACGATGCCCCTGCCTGAGAAGGATGAGATGTTCCTGACGAAGGGCAAGATTCTCGATACCCTGGTGGTTGACTTAGGCGGACGCGTGGCGGAGGAGCTGGTTCTCGGCGACGTTACGACGGGAGCGTCGCAGGATATCAAGCAGGCAACGCAGCTTGCGCGGGCGATGGTGACACGATACGGGATGTCGGAAAGAGTGGGGCTGATTGATTACGGCAGCGATGAAAATGAAGTGTTTATCGGCAGGGATCTCGCCCAGTCGAGAGGCTTCAGCGATTCGATGGCGGCTGTGATCGACGAGGAAGTGAAGCGTATCATGGATGAGGCGCATGAGAAGGCGACAAAGCTGATTAAGGGAAATATGGAGTTCCTTCACAGGTGCGCGCAGCTTTTGGTTGAGAAGGAAAAGATCGGCAAGGAAGAATTTGAATCGATATTTGTGCAAAGTGCATAAAAAATAGGGGTAAAATTTATAAAGTTTGTGTAGACAAAATTGAGATGCCATGCTATACTTTACATCGTAAAACCCCCCAATACATTATATAGTTTTTTCAACACCCCATAAGAAGAAATACCTTCTCCAAAAAAGACAGCGAATAGCTGTCTTTTTTACTTGTGAAAAAGCGTATTTTAAGATAAAATGGTGGTATATATTGTTTAGAAGGAGAACTAATTGAATTGGACTGGGAAAGAATTGAGCTGTTAAAGGAAATTCAATATTATATATTAGGGATGCGTCCGGTGTTTCGCCCGGATGCCCTGTTTAGCGATGAGACAGAGAACTATGTGACGCCTGCCGAGCCGGAACCGGGCGATACGGTGAAAATCCGTTTCCGCACGAAGCGGGATAACGTGGACGCGGTGTATCTCCGTGATGGCGGGAACGCTTATATGATGGAGCTTGAGGATGCGGATGATTATTTTGATTATTATGCCGCCGAGATATCGCTTGGAACCCATCCCCTGAAGTATTGCTTTGAAGTGCGGGTGGGGCGGATGATCTGTTATTATGACAAGTGCGGGACCAGTAATGAGATCAGGCAGGAATACAGCTTTATGCTTGTGCCGGGATTTAAGACGCCAGACTGGGCAAAGGGCGCGGTCATGTATCAGATTCTGACGGACCGTTTTTACAATGGAGACAAGAGTAATGATGTGGAGGACAGGGAATATTTCTACATCGGTGGTTATACCAATAAAGTGACGGACTGGGATAAATGTCCCGCCTATATGGGCGTCCGTGAGTTTTATGGAGGGGATATCCAGGGAGTGATGGATAAGCTGGATTATCTGCAGGACCTGGGCGTGGACGTGATTTATTTTAATCCGCTGTTTGTATCGCCCTCCAATCATAAGTATGATATTCAGGATTATGACTATATTGACCCGCATTATGGGAAAATCGTGGAGGACGGCGGCGAGGCGCTTCATGAGGGCGACCAGGAGAATGCCCACGCCTCCAAATATATCCAGCGGGTGACAAATATCAGGAACCTGGAAGCAAGCAACCAGCTATTTGCTGATTTTGTGGCGGAATGCCACCGCAGGAATATACGGGTAATACTGGACGGAGTGTTTAACCACTGCGGTTCCTTTAATAAATGGCTGGACAGGGAGCGGATTTATGAGAATCAGCCGGGCTATGATAAGGGGGCGTTTGTAGATGCCAACAGCCCGTACCGCAGCTTTTTTAAGTTCAATAATGACCAGGCATGGCCGTATAATACGAATTATGACGGCTGGTGGGGGCACGATACGCTGCCGAAGCTGGCATATGAGAATTCACCGAAGCTGTATGAATATATCCTGCATATTGGGAAGAAGTGGGTTTCTCCGCCGTATAATGTGGACGGCTGGCGCCTGGATGTGGCGGCGGATTTGGGATTCAGCAATGAATATAATCACCAGTTCTGGCGGGATTTCAGGGAAGCGGTCAAGGAAGCAAATCCCGACGCATTGATCCTGGCAGAGCATTACGGAGACGCTCGTGCCTGGCTGCAGGGCGACCAATGGGATACGGTCATGAATTATGATGCGTTTATGGAGCCGTTGACCTGGTTCTTTACCGGGATGGAAAAGCACAGCGATGAGTTCAGGCAGGATATGCTGGGGAACGGCATGCATTTTGAGTGGGCGATGGGGCATTACATGACCAGCTTTTTGGGACCGTCCCAGCAGGTGGCGATGAATGAATTGTCAAATCACGATCATTCCCGATTCCTCACCAGGACCAACCACAGGGTGGGACGCGTGGCAAACCTCGGTTACGAGGCGGCATCGCAGGATGTGAATAAGGCGGTAATGAGGGAGGCGGTCGTCATGCAGATGACATGGCCGGGAGCGCCGACCATATACTATGGAGATGAGGCGGGCGTCTGTGGATTTACCGACCCGGACAACCGCAGAACCTATCCCTGGGGGCATGAAGACCTGCAGATGATTAATTTCCATAAGAAGATGATTCGCATTCATAAGGAAAATAAGGCGTTAATGCGCGGCTCGGTAAAGATTCTGGAGACAGACCACAATTATCTGTGTTATGGGAGGTTTATACGCGAAGAACGCATGATGATTGTTTTTAACAATAACCAGGAACAGATCGAAAGGGATATTAATGTCCACATCATTGGTATTACAAGCAAAGATATCCTGTTGCGTCTAATGAAGACGGATGTGGACGGATTTGATACGGACCTGGTTTATTATGAGGTCACCAACGGAATTGTACATTTGGTGCTTCCGCCCACATCGGCTATGGTGCTGCGCGCAAAACGGTAGCAGAGCGGAAGGTTTCAGGAAAATCAGGGAGAAGAAGCGATGAGAAAGGGAAAACGGTATTTATGGGCAGGCATTGTGTTTGCGGCGCTGGCGCTTATGCTGTCCGTTCCCGCACTGGCGGCGACTCCGGTGGGACAGCATGGAAAGCTGTCCGTGAAGGGATCGCAGATTGTGGATTCGAAAGGACAGGTATTTCAGCTAAAGGGTGTCAGCACACATGGGCTGTCATGGTATCCGCAGTATGTGTCCAAAGCGGCGTTTAAGAGCCTGCGCGACGATTGGGGAGCAAATGCGGTACGCCTTGCCATGTATACAGCGGATTACAACGGGTATTGTACGGGAAGCGTCGCTAACCGCAAGGAGCTCAAAGCGCTGATTGACAAGGGCGTGACGGCAGCAACGGAGCTGGGGATGTATGTGATTATTGACTGGCATATTTTAAGCGACGGCAATCCCAATACGTACCGGAGCAAGGCAGTCTCATTTTTTAAGGAGATGGCGCAAAAATATAAGAATTACGATAATGTCATATATGAGATTTGCAATGAACCTAACGGGGGGACGAGCTGGAGCCAGATCAAAACGTACGCGTCAAAGGTGATCCCGGCGATTCGAAAGATCGACAAGGATGCGATCATTGTAGTGGGAACGCCCAATTGGTCGCAGGATGTGGATACGGCGGTAAAATCGCCGATAACCGGGTACAGCAATATTGCCTACAGCTTTCATTTTTACGCAGGGACGCATAAAGCGTCTTACCGCACGAAGCTGGAGAGCGCGGTGAAAGCGGGACTGCCGGTTATCGTGACGGAGTTTGGGATCAGCGATGCCTCAGGTTCCGGCAGCGTTAGCAAGAGTGAGGGCACGAAATGGGTGAATCTGCTGAATAAGTATGGTATTGGTTATGTCTGCTGGAATTTATCAAACAAAAATGAGACTAGCGCATTGATTAAGAGCAGCAGTACGAAGACCTCCGGCTGGAAGCTGTCTGAGCTGACGACCTCCGGCAAATGGCTGGTTAGCACGCTGAATGGAAGCCTGAGTACTTCAGGCAGCAGCACGTCAAGCAGCAGTACATCGAGCAGCAGCACGTCAAGCAGCACATCAAGCGGTGCGTCCGGCAGTACATCCCAAAAGACGAGGGCTTCTTCGGCAAAATCGGTGAAGGCGTCCAAAAAATACTGCAGCCTTACGCTGAAAAAAGCGAAAACATGGAAGTCCGGCAACCGGTATTATACTTTGTACAGGCTGACGATCAAGAATAAGAGCAGTTATAAGATTTCAAGCTGGAAGGTGCAGGTGAAATTCAGCGGCTCTATCAAAAAGAGCCAGTACTGGAATGGAAAGATGATGTTCAAAGGAAGGTACGTAACGATCAAGCCGGTTTCCTGGAATAAGACGATCGCAGCGAAAGGGAAGGTCACGGATATTGGGTTTATTGTAAGTTCCACATCAAAGAGCATCAAAGCGAAATCAGTTGTATTTAAGTAAGGAAGAATCGGAGCGAAGCGTGTGAGAGCAGAAGAATTGGCACAGAAGGGTGCGATTTATTTTGAAAGAATCCAGAAAGGGCTGTCCGAATATCGTTCGGAGAGCCTGCATATGGATGAAAAGCAGGCGTATGAGCGGCTGAAAGAGGAATGGGAGCGCAATGGCAGGGAGAACTGTTTTGCGGACTTTTATTATTTTTATCTGGAGGAGGAGTCTCAGGAAATCGTGAGAGCAAACCTGTCAAAGGAGGAGTGTGCTTATCTGGCGGCAATGCCTGCCGGCAGCGATGCGCAGGATGTGATCTTTCCGATGGATGAGATGCTTCTTAAAATCATCACAAAGCTGAATGCCCGCGAGGTTTTGTTTTCAACAGTTTATTTTTTGAAAGAGCCGAGCACCTGGTGGGGCAATTATAAGGAGGAATATATCGTATTTCGAAGATAGGGCTGCGCGGCAGCGGCAAACAGTCCGCTGGCGGTGTTTGCGGGGGAAGATGTCTGGTAACAATAGTATGCACAACAGGATGATAGGAGGTAGATAGTATGGCAGACAGTGAGATGACAAACCTGGAAAATCTGGAGGACATGAAGATACTGGAAGAAGAGCTTCTGAAGAATCAGAGGATAGACCCCAACCTGTATGTAGAGTACGATGTAAAAAGAGGACTCAGAGATTCGGCTGGAAAAGGCGTTTTGACCGGCTTGACGGAAATATCAGATGTTGTTGCGTACGATTTGGTCAACGGGCGGAGCATTCCGGCGGAAGGCTCTCTTTACTATCAGGGAATCAACGTAAACAGCATCGTGCAGGGGCTGCAGGGCAGAAAATACGGATTTGAAGAGACGATCTATCTTCTGATGTTCGGGAAATTACCGAATCAGGAGGAAATGAACCACTTTCTGGAAGTGATGTTTACACTTCAGAACCTGACCGGGCGTTTTGTCCGGGATGTTGTTATGAAGGCATCCACGGAGAATATTATGAACGCCATGCAGCGCTGCATTTTGTCGTTGTATACGTATGATAACAAAGCAGACGATATTTCCCCGCCCAACGTACTGCGCCAGTGCCTGGAGCTGATTGCGAAGCTGCCGTTGATTGCAGTATATTCCTATCATGCGTACCGTCATTTTCGCAGGGACGATACCCTGCTGATACGCAACCCGCAGCAGGGGCTTTCGCTGGCGGAAAATATTCTTTATATGCTGCGCCCGGATGGAAAATATACGGAACTGGAAGCAAAGGTTCTGGATATCGCGCTCATCCTGCACGCAGAGCATGGCGGCGGTAATAACTCTACGTTTACAACGCACGTAGTCACATCCTCAGGGACAGATACATATTCTGCCGTGGCTGCTTCCATTGGTTCTTTGAAGGGACCGAGGCACGGTGGCGCCAATTTAAAGGTGCAGAATATGTTTGCCAACATTAAAGAGAACATTGAAGACTGGTCGAATGAAGAAGAGGTGGCGGCATACCTGCAGAAGATACTGGATAAGCAGGCGTTTGACAAAAGCGGGCTGATCTATGGTATGGGGCATGCGGTATATACGCTGTCCGATCCCCGTGCGGTGATCCTGAAGAGGTTTGCCAGGGCGCTGGCGGAAGAAAAGGGCATGACAGAGGAGTTTGCGCTCTATGAGTTGGTAGAACGCCTGGCGGGCAGGATGATTATGGAGCACCGCAAGCTGTTTAAAAATGTCTGCGCCAATGTGGATTTTTACAGCGGTTTTGTATATTCGATGCTGGATATTCCACAGGAACTGTTTACGCCGATCTTTGCCATCGCCCGTATGCCGGGATGGTGTGCGCACCGGCTGGAAGAGCTGATTAATGCCAGTAAGATTATCCGTCCCGCGTACAAATATGTGGGCGTACATACAGATTTTATACCGTTTGAAGAACGATAAGGGAAAAATGATAAAAGAGGGAGAGGGTTATGGACATTCGTTATTCAGCCAATCAAAAAGATGTGAAGCGTTACACGACAGAAGAGCTTCGCAGGGAATTTTTAATTACAGATTTATATGCGGCAGATGAGGTCCGGGCAGTATATTCCCATGTAGACCGGATGGTTACGCTGGGGTGTATGCCGGTAAAGGAAAGCGTATCGATTGAGAAGGGGATCGACTGCTGGAAGACATTTGGTACGGATTATTTTCTGGAGAGAAGGGAAATCGGCATTTTCAACATCGGGGGCGCGGGCACGGTCACGGCAGACGGCGTGGTATATGAGCTTGGCTACAAGGATTGCCTGTATATTGCCAAAGGGACGAAAGAGGTATATTTTGCCAGTGACGCGCCGGAAAAACCGGCGAAATTCTACATGGTATCCGCACCTGCCCACACTTCCTATGAGACAAAGCGGATTACGATTGCCGAGGCGAAAAAAAGGCCGCTGGGGGAAGCGGCGACTTCGAATAAGCGGGTCATCAACCAGTTTATCCACCCGGATGTACTGAAGACCTGCCAGTTGTGCATGGGGATGACGTCGCTGGAGCCGGGCAGCGTATGGAACAGTATGCCGTGCCATACCCATGAGAGGCGTATGGAGATCTATACCTATTTTGAAGTGCCGCAGGACCATGTCGTCATGCATTTTATGGGCGAGCCGACGGAAACCAGGCATCTGATTATGAAAAATGAAGAGGCGGTAATCAGCCCTTCCTGGAGTATCCACTGCGGGGCAGGAACCAGTAATTATACATTTATCTGGGCAATGGGCGGAGAGAACCAGGCGTTTGATGATATGGATCATTTAAAACCGACAGATTTGAGATAGGGGACAAAGGAGAAGACGCGATGCCTGAATTACCGGAGGTGGAGACTGTAAGAAGAGTCATAGAGCCGCAGATAACGGGCAGGGCGATTGCCGCTGTTACGGTGAACCATGAGCAGGTCATAGCGGCGCTCGGTGCGGAGGAGTTTTGCCGGAGCTTAAACGGGCAAAGGATATTCGGCATGAGCCGCCGGGGGAAATTTCTAACGATCCTCACAGATGCTTTTTGCGTGACGCTCCATCTGCGGATGACGGGCAGCCTGCTGGTTACGCCGTGCGATTATGAGATGGCAAAGCACACGCATCTGATTATCCGGCTGGATGACCGGAGGGAAATCCGCTACATCGATCCCAGGCGTTTCGGGCGCTTCTGGCTGCTTCAAAAGGAGGCGGAGGATGTGGTAACCGGAATCCATAAATTGGGGTTGGAGCCTTTTGACGACAGGCTGACAGCCGGGTATCTGCAGGAAAAGCTTCGGGGGAAAACAAAAGCCGTGAAGGAATGCCTGCTTGACCAGAGTATGATTGCGGGAATCGGCAATATCTATGCGGATGAGATTCTCTTCCGCGCCGGAATTCATCCCCGGTCGCAGGCGGGCAGCCTCAATCCGGCAGAGCTGGCAAGGCTGGCGGCAGTCATTCCGCAGGTTTTGTCATATTATATAGAAAAAAATCAGATCTCGGCAGAAGATTATCTGGCGGGCGGCGGCTGGGATTATCGCAATACGCCATATTTAAAGATCTACGGACACAGCGGGGAACCGTGCCCGTCGTGCGGCGCTGTTTTGCGCAGGGAAGTGATCGGAGGGCGGGGAAGCGTATTCTGCCCGTCGTGCCAGAAACAACGATAGACCTTGATTCCTGCAAACGGCAGAGATATAATGAGATCGTTACAGGCAATTTCAAAGAGCAAAAAAGGAGAAGACGACATGCTGTTTGTAGAATATCCCAAATGTACGACCTGCCAGAAGGCAAAGAAATGGCTGAACGAGAGAAACGCGGAGTTTACAGACCGCCATATAAAAGAGGACAATCCGACAGAGGCGGAATTAAAGGAGTGGCATAAAAAGAGCGGTCTGCCCTTAAAGAGATTTTTTAATACCAGCGGAATGCTGTATAAAGAGATGGGGTTAAAGGACAAGCTTCCCACGATGAGCGAGGAGGAACAGTATGCGCTGCTGGCTACCGACGGGATGCTGGTAAAGCGCCCGATTCTTGTGACAGAGGATCATGTGCTGGTGGGCTTTCGCGAGAAAGAGTGGGCAGAGCTGCCGGTTGACAGGAAATCATAAAAAAGATAAAATGGGAAAAAATACAGTGCCTGCCGGAGTGTGCTGGTTCCGGTAGGAGAATAGAGAATTGTGTGAGAATCACAAACGGTACCGCCGCTGTAAGTGCAGAGAAGTTATCCGTGATGAAAGTCAGTCATTGGGGCAACCTGAGAAGGCAGGATAATGGGAAGAAAACAGAGATTTTTGGAAGGGCACGAGTCAGAAGAACTGCTGCAGTCAGATAAATGGCGCCTGGCGAACGGGATATTCGGGACAGGCTTTTTATGCTATGGGAATACACGGCTGCAGCAACCGGTAAAAAACCGGTTGCTGCAGCTTTTATATTTTTAAGGAAAGAGGTGCGAAAGATGTTAAAGGTATGTGATTATGAAGTAAAGGAAGGGGAAAAGAAGCAGGTAGTGATCGGGATCGATATGGCGGGACAGCCCCATGACGGCAGAGTAAAAGCCCAGCCGGAGGGAGTTCTGAGAACGGGCGTTTCAAAAGGGGATTACGAAATGCCCGCCACGCTGATCTGCGGCAGCAAGCCGGGCAGGACGCTGCTTGTGACAGCCAGCATCCACAGCGGCGAATATCCGGGTGTGCCGGCAGTTATCCGTGCCGCAGCAGAGATCGATCCGTCAAAGGTGACGGGCAACCTGATCCTGATCCATTGTGTGAATACGAGCGGGTTCTGGACAAAAGTACCGACGAAGATCGCGGAGGACGGGTTTAATCTAAACGGCGATTATCCGGGAAAGGAGGATGGAACGGTGGGAGAACGGATCGCGGCGTATTTTATCAAAGAGCTTTTTCCCAGTGCCGATTTTATCCTCGATCTGCACAGCGGCGGACCGTCCGAGCGTATGACGCCGTGCCTGTTCTATCCGATGGCGGAAAAGGTCACGGAAGCGGCGTTTGCGGCGGCGAAGTCGCTGGACGTACCGTATCTGCTGGCGTCGACGGCGACATGCGGAGAATACAGCTATGCGGCAAATTATTTTGACATCCCGGGACTGCTGATAGAGCGGGGCGGCGTTAGCTGCTGCCTGCCGGAGTGGGCGGATGCCTATTACCGCGATATCTTCCTGCTTTTGGCGCACCTGGGAATCTATGAGCAGGAGGGACTTGACAGGGAAAGCTGCGCAAAAAAGGCATATAAGAAAACCATTTATCTGGAGGCGGAGGATACCGGAATCTGGTATGCCGCCGTCGAAGAAAACCAGCCGGTAAAAAAAGGACAGCTTCTTGGACGCATAGAAGATTTTTACGGCAATTTAATAAGGGAGTACCGGGCAGAAGAGGATGGAAGGGTATTCTACTATACCAGCGGCATTTCGGTAGAACCGGGGGATGCCCTGGTGGCTTACGGAGTGGAAAGCTCTGCGGTAGAAGCGTAAGCGTTACTATAGAAAAAGCCGGGCTGCGTGATCCGTTATCGGTCATGCAGCCTTTTTTGGTTGTGTTATCGCGGGGAAAAAGCTATACTGATTTTGACAGGAATGCGAATGGGATGATTTGTGAAAACATGGAAGAAGGGATCGGTGAGGGCATTGAAAACAAGAAAAGAAATATTGGATTACGGATTATCCTTTCCCAATACATACCAGGAGGCGCCCTTTCACGATGACAACTGGCAGTTAGTGAGGGTAAAAGGCAGCAAAAAAGCATTTCTCTGGACCTATGAGAGAAACGGCTATCTTAACCTCAATGTAAAGACAGACCCCGAGTGGCGGGACTTCTGGCGGAGCACCTATCAGGCGGTGACTGCAGGCTGGCATCAGAATAAGGAACACTGGAACACCATTATTTTGGACGGTACGATACCCGAGCGGGACATCAAAAGGATGATCGCCGAGAGCTACGACCTTGTCACGGACAGCCCGTCAAAACGGATCTACGAGGCGGTCAGGAAAATCCCGAAGGGAAAGGTGGCGACCTATGGGCAGATAGCGGAGCTTGCCGGAGATAAGAAAATGGCAAGGGCAGTGGGAAACGCGCTGCATAAAAATCCGCAGCCGGGCGTGATCCCGTGCCATCGGGTGGTCAATGCCAAAGGAGAATTGTCAGGGGAATTTGCCTTCGGCGGTTTAGGCGCGCAGGCAAAGCTCTTAGAGAGCGAAGGCGTGCAGGTGAGGGACGGAAAAGTAGATTTGAGAAAATATGGGATTTATGGGGAATGATTTTACATGAGTATTGAGTTTTGGTTTTTACTCCATTTTGCCTACTACACATCCAATAATTGTCGGGAAGAGTATATATCATTTCTAAATAATAAGTTTAGGGAATTGGGGATTGGCAAGTATCAGAAGAATATGAGAGATTTTTGATAAGTAAAATAGTTTCCGTTTATCATAGGGACTAAATCTTCCGCATACACTGTAAAAAAGTGTTTCAGGAGATTTCCTTGAAAGAATATATTGAAGAGCGGGCGATTGAAATTGCAAATTATATCATCGAGTATAATGCAACGGTAAGGCAGACGGCAAAGAAGTTTGGCGTCAGTAAGAGTACGGTACATAAAGACGTAACAGAACGTCTTCCCCAGGTAAATGTAGCATTGGCGCAGAGCGCCAGAAAGGTGCTGGACATTAACAAATCCGAGCGCCATATCCGGGGTGGACTGGCTACGCGAGAGAAATATTTACATTTAGAGCAACATTAGAAAATGAAAGGTGTGCGGGGTATGGAGATATATTCCGTGCACTTTTGTCTTTGAAAAGCGTTGACTTTGCCTTTTAAAAGTACGATAGTAAAGATAGTT
>CAZAQD010000028.1:0-17802 GCA_964487425.1 uncultured Marvinbryantia sp.
ATTGGTAAAGCCCCTTTTTAATCAGTTCTTTTATGGAATTTACAACCGCTTCTTTATCTTCTTTGTAAGTGACGCCAAACCATTTATCATTTGTTTCCAGCATGGTAACCTGTGCGCGCTTTGTTTTCAGAAGCCCGTCGATGATGGTGGGCAGCAGATATTCCGCAGTCAGGTCCCCATCCGGGATAGAGGCGAGAAAATCGGTAAATCCCTTTTCCAGCGTATCCAGGATATCCGGCGTAAATCCCCACATATTCATGGAAACGTGTGTATCGGGGGAGAGCGGAAGAAGTTGTCCGTCCTCCTGCAAAATGGCGGCGCCTGATGGAGTCTTGATAATATTTTTCGTCTCGCGGATGGCGGTGAGGCGGTTCTCGCCGTCGATTTCACAGATTCCCCTGGTTACGCCGCCGTTTTCGCTCAGCGTGTTTTTGAGGATGAAGCCCGCCATACAGAAATCAAAGGTATCCGGCGTGGACTGGGCGTGCGTAAGGTAATCGTGAATTTTTATATAACATTCTTTTCCGTAATAGTCATCGGCGTTGATTACGGCAAAGGGCTCGTTAACCATTCCCTTGCAGCACAGAATAGCCTGTCCGGTGCCCCAGGGTTTTGTGCGGTTGTCCGGTTTGGAAAAGCCCTTTGGCAGGTTGTCCAGCTCCTGGAATACATAGGCAGTGCGAACCAGCTTTTCGATCCGGCAGCCGATGATGCTGCGAAAATACGCTTCCAGGTCTTTGCGGATGATAAATACAACCTTGTTAAACCCGGCGGCGACGGCATCCCGAATGGAATACTCCATGATGATTTCCCCGTTTGGCCCGACCGGCTCCAGTTGTTTGATTCCTCCGCCAAAACGGCTGCCAATGCCGGCTGCCATAATGACCAGCGTAATGTCTTTCATAATTTTCCCCTTTATTCGCGCGTACGGCGCACCCTTTTTATAAATGTATCATAGAAACGGATTTTTGAAAAGGACTTTTTGTATAAGGGCACAAAAGCGGCAAAGGCGGTTCATCCTTGCCCTTTTGGAAATAGTCTGCTATAATACATGCAGTTATGCAGGCGCGAAAGGCACGAGCCGTTGTCCTGCGTTTACACCGTGAGAACAGGAGAGGAAATGGAAGATGGGAAAAATAACAGTTGAGACATGTAAAATAGAAGGGCTGAAGGTAATCACGCCCGCCGTTTTCGGGGATGAGCGCGGCTACTTTATGGAGACCTATAATTATAATGACTATAAAGCGGCGGGAATTGATATGGAATTTGTCCAGGACAATCAGTCGGCGTCGAAAAAAGGCGTTCTGAGAGGGCTGCATTTTCAGATCCATTATCCTCAGGATAAGCTGGTGCGGGTTGTGTCCGGGGAAGTATATGATGTGGCGGTGGACCTGCGCGAAGGCTCTGCGACTTACGGGCAGTGGTACGGCGTACTGCTCTCGGCGGAGAATAAAAAACAGTTTTTTATTCCGAAAAGTTTTGCGCACGGTTTTCTGGTATTATCCGATTACGCGGAGTTTGCCTATAAGTGTACGGACTTTTATCATCCGAATGATGAGGGCGGACTGGCATGGAACGATCCTGATATCGGCGTGGAATGGCCGATACCGGAGGGAATGGAATTGACGATTTCCGCGAAAGATAAATTGTGGGGCGGTATCAGGGAACTGAAAAAATAGCAGGAGTACAGAGTAGATGAAAAGATGGATTTCACTCCCGGGGGAGCTGTATCAGAACAGAAGGCTGATCTGGAGCCTGGCGAAGAATGATTTTAAAACAAAATATGCGGGCTCCTATCTTGGAATCATCTGGGCGTTTGTCCAGCCGGTTGTGACAGTGCTGGTATACTGGTTTGTGTTTGGGCTTGTCCGCCAGGGAAGCCCGAAGGCGGTGCCGTTTGTACTGTGGCTGATCGCGGGGCTCGTGCCGTGGTTTTTCTTTCAGGAAGCATTGACGCAGAGCACGAACGCCCTGCTGGAATACAGTTATCTGGTAAAGAAGGTTGTTTTTAAAATCAGCATTTTGCCGATTGTCAAAATCATTGCCTCCTTGTTTGTACATTTGTTTTTTGTACTGTTTACGATCCTGCTGTTTTGCTGCTACGGATATTTCCCGGATCTTTATGCGCTGCAGCTTATTTACTACAGCGCTTGTGCGTTTTTGCTGGTATTGGCGCTGTCCTACTCTACCTGTGCGGTCGTGGTTTTTTTCCGTGACCTGACGCATATCATTACCATTCTTTTGCAGGTGGGCGTATGGCTGACGCCGATCATGTGGGATTTTACCGATCTGAATATTGACCCGTATTCCGGGCTGGCAAGGCTGTTAAAGGTTAACCCGCTGTATTATGTGACCTCCGGTTACCGGAACGCGCTGATCGATAAACAGTGGTTCTGGGAGCACCCGTGGCAGACGCTGTATTTCTGGTGTGTCACAGCGGCGCTGTTTGTGATCGGGACCAGGCTGTTTCGGAAGTTAAAAATACATTTTGCGGATGTGCTGTGAGGTGAAAGGCTATGAGTGAGATTGCAATAAGCGTGGAGCATCTGAGCAAGGTGTATAAGCTGTATGAGAAGCCCTCGCAGCGGTTAAAAGAGGCGCTGGGCATGAAAGTGCCCGTGAAAGAGCATTATGCCCTGAAAGATGTGAATTTTCAGATACAAAAGGGAGAAACGATTGGGATTATCGGAACGAACGGTTCCGGGAAATCCACCGTATTGAAGATTATTACCGGTGTTGCCAGCCCGACAAAAGGGCAGGTGAAGGTAGACGGAAGGATTTCCGCCCTGCTGGAATTGGGCGCAGGGTTTAACATGGAATATTCGGGGCTTGAGAATGTCTATCTGAACGGGATTATGATCGGATTTAGCAGGGAAGAGATTGACAACAAGCTTGAGGATATTCTTAGCTTTGCGGATATCGGCGATTTTGTGTATCAGCCGGTAAAAACGTATTCCAGCGGTATGTTTGTACGGCTGGCTTTTGCCGTGGCAATCAATATTAATCCTGAAATCCTCATCGTGGATGAGGCGTTGTCGGTGGGGGATGTGTTTTTCCAGGCAAAATGCTACCGTAAGTTTGAAGAGTTTAAAAAGCAGGGCAAGACAATCGTCTTCGTCAGCCATGACCTGGGAAGCATCAGCAAATATTGCGACAGGGTGATTTTGCTGAACAAAGGCGTGCTCCTGGACGAGGGAAGCCCGAAGGAAATGGTGGACCTGTACAAAAAGATACTGGTTCATCAGGAGGGAAACGGGGATGTGAAGGAAACAGAAGGGTTTGACAAACCATTTGAACGCAATCCCCAGGTATTGGAGTACGGGGATAAACAGGCGGAGATCGTGGACTTCACACTGGAGGACGGAAACGGAACGCCGACCAATACCATACAGAAGATGGAAGACTTTATCATCCGAATGCGGGTGGAATTCCATGAGGATATAGAAGACCCCATTTATGCGTTTACGATTAAGGATACGCGGGGAACGGAAATCACAGGGACGAATACCATGTATGAGAAAATACCGGTGGGCCCCTGCAAGAAGGGGGACGTCCAGACCGTTACGTTCCGGCAGGCGATGAGCCTGCAGGGCGGGGAGTATCTGCTCTCACTTGGCTGTACCGGCTATCAGAACGGAGAGTTTGCGGCGTTTCACAGGCTTTATGACGTGTGCAGCATCACCGTAATCTCGACAAAGAATACCGTGGGCTTTTATGATATGGATACGGAGATCACCATTGAAGGCGACGGCAGATGAGAAGAAACGGGAAAGGGATAGAAAACAATGAAGCAAACGATTGGGAAAGTGACCCTGGATGACGCGTTTTATCCGGGAGAGGACCTTTACTGTGACGGCGCGGTGGAAGACGAGCTGCTGGAGATCGTCCGCAATTATCAGGAATCAGAGTATAATCAGGTGATCCGGGAGCGGAAGGACTGGGCGATTCTTTATCATTTATCGCATATCCGCTGGAACATCGTGGAATGGATGCCGATCACAAAGGAGCATACAGTGCTGGAGGTGGGCGCGGGGTGCGGCGCGATTACCGGCATACTCTCAGAGAAGGCGAAACAGGTAACCTGCATCGACCTGTCAAAGAAGCGAAGCACGATCAACGCGCTCAGAAATAAAGAGCGTGAAAATATTGAGATATTGCTGGGGAATTTTCAGGATGTGGAAGAGAACCTCACGCGCAAATTTGACTGGATCACGCTGATCGGCGTATTTGAATACGGGCAGGGATATATTGATTCCCAGACGCCTTATGAGGATTTTTTAAGGCGGATCAAGAGGCATTTAGCGCCAGGCGGGAAGATTGTCATTGCCATTGAGAACCGCCTCGGGATGAAGTATTTTGCGGGATGCACGGAAGACCATACGGGCAATTATTTTGAGGGCATCGAGGGCTATCCCAATCCGGTCATGGTTCGCACCTTTTCCCGGCAGGAGCTTGAGCGCATTGCGGATGCGGCGGGGCTTATGAAAAGAGAATTTTACTATCCTTATCCCGACTATAAGCTGCCGATGGCGATTTATTCAGACCGCTATCTGCCAAAGGCGGGCGACTTAAACGATAACCTGCGCAATTTTGACCGGGAGCGGTATCTGCTGTTTGATGAGGAAAAAGCCTTCGACAGTATAATACGGGACGGCTTATTTCCGGTATTTTCCAATTCATATTTAGTAGTTTTAGAAGAGTAGAAGGAAGACAAGAACGTGAAAAGAGTCATATTTTCGAAATATTCCAATGAGCGTGCAAGGAAGTTTGCGATCCGTACCGATATTCTGGAGGATGAAGCGCAGAACAGGACAGTCCGCAAGAGCGCATGCTACCCGGAAGGGAAGCAGCATATCCGCAATCTGGCGCGCTGGTATCAGAAGCTTAGCGAGGCTTACGCCGGCACTTCGATCTCCATGAACCGCTGCGTATTGACAGAGGAGGGGATGGAGCCGGAATTTGTCCACGGGCGTACGCTGGAGGAGGAGCTGGATGAGAGGCTGCTGGCAAATGATGTGCAGGGATGTATAGAGCGCCTGATGGAGTATATCGGCGAGTTAAAGAAGGCAGGCTCGGCGCAGCGCTTTTCCCTGACAAAGGAATTTGAAGAGGTATTTGGGGCGGCTGTGCTGTCCGGGGACCTTTTAAGCGCCGCGACAACGGATATCGATATGCTGGTTGCCAATGTGATTACTACGGATGAGGGCTGGGTGCACATGGATTATGAGTGGACCTTTGAGTTCCCGATTCCGGTGAATTTTGTCATCTACCGGACGCTGATGTATTATATGGAAAAAGGCGCTCTGCGCGCACCGCTGCTTTCGCAGGACCTCTACCGTTATGCGGGGCTTACGAAGCAGGAGATTGCGCAGTATGTACAGATGGAAGCGTGCTTCCAGCAGTACCTTCTCGGGGAAAGCGTGCCTCTAAGGCTGCTGTACCGCCACATTTCGCCGGGATATGTGGATTTTCAGAAGGAAGAGAAGGCAAGGACGCAGGCGCTTGCCGCAGGAAATGCGCGGATTCTGGCGGAACCGGAGAAAAAGCCGCCGGTGGAGATCTGTGTGGATACGCTGGAGGAGGCATCGGGGCTGACCTATATACAGGGCTGGGCAGTAAGCAGGTCGCTGCGCCCGCTTACCTTTGCGGTGAAGGACCATCTCGGCAGGCAGTGGAAGACAGAAGAGGTGCGGCTTTTGCGCCGACAGGATGTCAATGACTCCTTTGCTGTCACAGATCCCGATTACTGCGCGGGCTTTCGCATCTGCGTGAGGATGCCGGAGGATGTGAAGGAGGAGAAAGTTAAATTTTATGTGTTAAGCGCCGGGGACGGCATATCCGAAGGCACGCTGGTGCTCCATACGGACAGGCTGCGTTTTAAGAACAGCCGTGTAGGAAGAAAGCTGATGTCCCTTAAAGGTGACAAACCCCGCCATGAGATCCGTTATATTACGCCGTATAAGATGGGGCTTTTTGGGGAAACACATACGTTCCACAGCGGTGAGCAGCGCTATGACAGCTTCCGCAGGATGACAGGACTGACACCGGAGGAAGAAAAGCGGCAGCGCGGAATCACATTTTCCGCCGAGGCGCTGGTTAGCATGGTATCCGCCGTAGATGGGGCAGCCCCCGGGTATTTACGGCAGATGCTGGATTCGGTGCGCAGACAGACCTGCCGCAATTGGGAATTATGGCTGGCGGGTTCAAAGGAAACCAGGGAGGCGCTTGGGCTGCCTGACAGCGGAGATGAACAGGATGGGCGCATCCATTATGTGTGCACTGAAAAGGGATGCGGTTATGCCGGATGCATCAATGCTGCGGTTGAAAAGGCGGCAGGCGGATATATTCTGGAAATAGGCGCGCAGGATACGTTAAGCGCCGATACGGTATTTGAGCTTATGAGATGCCTGGAGGGGCAGAAAGAGGCGGACATCCTCTATACCGATGAGGACAGTGTGGATGCAACGGGTGAAATCTATACAGAGCCGCTGCTGAAACCGGATTATAATTTTTATATGCTGAGAAGTACGAATTATATCGGGCATGGAATGGCGATAAAAAAGAGCCTTGTGCAGGCAGCAGGCGGTATGCGTGCAGAATTTGACGGGGCGTCGGGCTATGATTTCGCCCTGCGCTGCTGTGAAAGGGCGAAAAAGGTATGCCATATTCCGCATATTCTTTACCATTGCAGGCGGATGGCGGAGCAAAAAAGCAGCGCCGATATCTGTGCGGCATGGGATATGGGAAAGCAGGCGCTTGCCGCCCATTATAACAGGACGGGCGCAGAGGCAGAGGTGCAGTGGGCGCAGGAGAGCGGGACTTACCGCACGAAGTGGAAGATCAAAGGGCAGCCCAAAGTTGCGGTGATTATCCCCAACATGGACCATGCGCAGGATCTGGAAAAATGTGTCCGTTCGATTGCTGATAAGACAACGTATGGAAATTATGAGATTGTGATTGTGGAAAATAACAGCCGTGAGAAAAGGACGTTTTCCTGCTATGAAAAGCTGAAGAAGAGCGATCCTCGGGTGCGGGTGATTACCTGGGAGGATACCTTTAATTATGCGGCGATCAATAATTTTGCGGTGGAAAAGACCGATGCGGAATATCTTTTGTTCCTCAACAACGATACGGAGGTAATCTCCAGAGGCTGGATGGAGGAAATGCTTGGGATCTGCCAGCAGCCCGGTGTGGGAATTGTCGGGGCAAAGCTCTATTACCCGGACGGAACGATTCAGCATGCGGGCGTGATTATCGGCTTGAGCGGAATCGCCGGGCATCTGTTTTTGGGTGAACCGGGCACAGAGAACGGTTATATGGCAAGAGCTGCTGTTATGCAGAATCTGAGCGCGGTGACGGCGGCGTGCATGATGGTAAAAAGAACGGCGTTTGAGGCGGTCGGCGGCTTTGATGAGACGCTGAAGGTGGCGCTTAATGATGTGGACTTTTGCCTGAAGGCGGGAAAGGACGGGCAGATGGTCGTGTTTACCCCCCACGCGGAGCTTTACCACTATGAGTCAAAGTCAAGAGGACTGGAGGATACGCCGGAAAAGAAGGCGCGGTATGAGGCGGAGGCTGCTTATTTCCGGGAGAAATGGCAGGATATACTGGAAAACGGGGACCCCTTCTACCATCCGAACCTGTCTCTGACAAGCTGGACATGCGCCCTCAGCGTTTCAAAGGTGTGAGAATATGAAGAAATTCAGAAAAATGGCGGATAAGGGAATTGCGTATCTGAAACGTAATGGCATACGCGGGTTTGCAAAGCGCATGACAAGAAAGGCGCTGCTGTCCCGTCCCGTCCATTACGGGCGATGGCTGAAAAAGCACAGCGCTTCGCCTCAGGAATTAAAATGGCAGAGGGAGAATATCCCAAAGGATTTTGCGAAGATTGGCGTTATCATCCTCGGCACAGAGGGAAGCGCGGCATACCGGGAGACCTTGCAGTCCCTGGAGGAACAGAGCTACCGGGGATTTGAGATCTGCAGCGCATGTTCACAGCCAACATGCGGATATCTGTTGCTTTTGGAAGAAGGGACGGTAGCGCAGCCGGAGGCGCTGTATGTGTTCGCGGAAGAGATACAAAAACATCCGCAGGGGATGCTGTTTTACAGCGACCATGATGAGCGCAAAGCCGGGGGTGGGGGAAGCGAGAATCCCTGCTGCAAGCCGGAATTTGATTTGTATTATCTTCAAAGCAAAAATTATATCGGCACAGCCTTTTTGGTGTCCGAAGGACTTGTGCAAAAGGCGGGGATGCCGGATGAAAGCAAACAGGGCGCTGTGTTTTATGACTATCTTTTGCGGTGTGCGGAAAAGACAGAGTCTGTGATCCGCATCCCGCGCATCCTTTTTCATGAACCGCAAAAAAGTGTGGACACCGGGCTGGAGAAGCGGGCGTTGATGGAGCATTACCGCCGCCTGCAGGTTCCGGTGAGGGCGCTTACGGAAGAAAAACGCGGGATTTATGCGGCGCAGTACCGGTATGAGGATGGGGCACTTGTGTCGGTTATCATTCCCAATAAGGACAATGAGGAGCAACTGAAAGCTTGTGTGGAAAGTGTGCTTAAAGAGGGCGGATATGAGAATCTGGAAATTCTGATCGTGGAAAATAACAGCGAAAAGGAAAGTACATTTGCCTGTTATCAGGCGCTGGAAAGGGCGGACAGCCGCGTGCGCGTTATTACCTGGCAGGGAGCGTTTCAGTATTCGAAGATCAATAATGACGCTGCGCGCCAGGCGCGGGGCGATTATCTGCTGTTTTTAAATAATGACACGAAGGTAAAGCAAAGCCGCTTCCTGGCCGAGCTTATGAATATCGGGCGGCGCCCGGATGTGGGGGCGGTAGGGGCAAGGCTTTCTTACGGCGACGGCAGCATCCAGCACGGCGGCGTTATTCTGGGATACGGAGGGATCGCTGGGCATGCATTTGAGGGAATGAGCGGGGAACAATATGAAAAACTGCCCTTCGTCCCGGCGCTGCGCCAGGCGGCGGCAGTGACGGCAGCCTGCATGCTGGCAAAAAGAAAGGCGTTTGAGATGGCAGGCGGCTTTTGCGAGGAATTAAAGGTGGCATATAATGACGTGGATTTGTGCCTGAGCATGAGAGAGAAGGGCTGGAAGGTCCTCTACTGCCCGCAGGCGCAGATGTACCACTATGAGTCGCAGACAAGAGGGCTTGAGATGACAAAGGAAAAGGCGCAGAGGGTGCTCGCGGAACAGAAAATTTTCCAGAAGAGATGGCAAAAACAACTGGAAAAAGGCGATCCGTACTACAACCCGAACCTGACGCTGGAGTGCGCGAATTTTTCCCTGAAGCGCTGAGGCGGCGAAATAAGAAAAATCGGAGGATACAGATGGGAAGCAGGACTGCAAAAATAGAATGGAAAACGCTGAAATGGCTGTGGCTGATTACGGGAATTGTCTGCCTCGCCGTGTTTCACAGCTTTCTGATAGGCAACGAGACGATTGCCTTTTATGACGCCGGCTCAGATACCAAAGACCAGTATCTGATGTGGTATAACGGAATTGTGAATGCATTGAGGGACGGAAGCTTTTCTACCTGGGATTTTAGCAATGGCTTCGGCGTCAATACGATGGGGTATCCCCTTACGGATCTGTTTCTGATACCGGTTTATATCCTGGGAGTCCTTTTCGGACCGGAGCATCTTGCTTCCTATATGATCTACACACAGATAGCAAAGATTTTTCTCTCGGCGACGGCGTGCTATTTTTTTCTTTCGGAATTTTCTTTTACGGAAAGAGCGAAGCTGCCGGCGGCTTTTATGTATGCGTTTAATGGATATCTGACTGTCTGGGGGCAGCACTATGGGCTGGGGATGGCGGTAGTCATGCTTCCCCTTGTCTTAATGTATATTGAGAGGACGCTCCGAAAAAGAAGGTTCAGCATCGGCTTATGCGTGGTGTGCGCCGTTACCCTGCTGGGAGGATTTTATCAGGGCTATATGTGTATGCTCGGATGCGGGCTTTATACCTGTATGAGGATTCTGATGTGGGAGGGCGAGCGGATCGCACAGCGGCTGCGGACGCTGTTTTTGATTGCCGGCAATATGCTGCTTGGCGTGCTGATGGCGGCTTTTCGTATTTTTGCTTCGGCGGCGGCGCAGCTTGGCAGCAGCGCGCGGCTGAGTTCGGATTTGTCTGTGTGGCAGCGCATTTTCGGCGGCAGGCTGCTGTGGGGCAGCGCGGAATTAAAGGCGGTGCTGTACGGCTTTTTCTCCAGCAATATCTATGGAAACGGAGAAGATGTTTACCTGGGGCCGAGAAATTATTACGAGGATGCACAATTGTTTTTCTCTACCCTGTTTATTATACTGGCGTTCCAGTATCTTATGACGATACACCGGCAGGACAGTTCTAAAAAGAGGAAAATTCTCCAGTATGTGAGCGCGGTGCTGACGCTCTCCCTGGTGCTGGTGAGGGGAACCTCCGTACCTTTTAACGGGTTTTACGGGCCGTTTTTCAGGCATACGTTCCTGATGATGCCGCTGTTCGCCTTTGTGGCAGCAATCGCGCTCGATCAAATCCTGCAAAAGAAGGTCAGTATGGCAGCGCTTGGGGTGTCTGCTCTTCTGATCGTGGCGATTTATATGAAAGCATACCGGATTTTCCCGGATGGGGTGTTTTACCGTAACAATGCAATGGCACTGTGCATGACGGGAGTGGCGATGATCGTGCTCATCTGGCTGTTTTGGAAGGGGAAGCTGGAGGACGGGCTGTGCTATATCCTCCTTACGGCAATGCTGATGGCAAACGTTGCCTCGGACACGAATTTTGACTACAGCCCCCGCGTAACGCTTGCGAAAAACCATCCCACCTATTATGCGGAAACCTATCACTCGGATACCAATGAGGCGCTTGCATGGCTGGAGTCTTATGACGATTCGTTCTACCGGGTGGAAAAGGATTATTTCAGCGCTTCTTCCTGCCTGGATTCCCAGGCGCAGGATTACCGGGGGATCAGCGCTTATAACAGCAACCAGAATGCGAATATTAAGGAAATGGTAAATCAACTGTTTCCGATGATGCGCAATGAAAACGATGAAAACCACATGCAGTTTGCCAATGACGTCTGGGATAATGTGCTGGCATCTTTAAGCGGCGTGAAATATGTTTTGTCGAAGTCGGCGGACTTTAATGTGCCGGGCTATACGCTCCTGAACCAGATTGGGGAGGTCTATATCTACCAGAACGAAAATACGGAATCGATTGCTACCTTTTTTGATAAAACCATTACGCGCGAAACGTTCGAGGAACAGAAATCAGAGCTTAATACCCGGGCACTGCTCACCGATGTGCTGATTGTGGAAGATGAGGATGCATTTACCATTGACAATTCGCAAATTAAGGGATATGAAAAGAAGGTAATTAGTGATATACTATCAGAGGGAAAACCAGCAGAAGAATATACGTACCGCACGGAAACGGATCAGGGAGCGTTCACCTGCCGGTTTTTACTGGATCAGGATAAGATATCCGGCTATCAAACTGTGAACATGGAGCTTAGGCTGGAGGTTTCGGCGAGGACAGAAGTCAAAGTGAAGATAAACGGGCAGTATGAGCATACCTTTGTGGCAAATGCCATCAACAGGGAGTTCTGCCTGCCGCTTCCTTCCGACGCGCAGGAGGTCACCTTAGAGGTGACGGAGCCTTCCACAGATATTACGCTGAGCGGGGTGACATTCTATGGCTATGAGCAGGAACAGAGCTTTTCCAAAGGAGCGCAGATCACCATCGATGCGCCGGTTAAGGATCATCGTTTAAGCGGACAGATCAGCGCGTCAACGGACGGCGTGGTGATGCTGGCGGTGCCCTTTGAGGAGGGCTGGAGCGTATATCTGAACGGGGAAAAGCAGGAGCTGATGACGGGAGATTACGGATTTATTTCCTTTGCGGTGGCAGCGGGAGAATATGAATTGACGGCGGTGTTTGAAGCGCCGTACCTAAAGGCGGGCGTTGCGGTAAGCGCGGCAAGCCTGGCGCTGTTTCTGCTGCTGATATGGATGACGTTAAAAAAGAATAAAAAGCAAAGTACGAGGAAAGAGGGAGCAAGATGATTGATTTTAACAGAGCGCCCTGTACAGGGAAAGAGATAAAATATATGCAGGAAGCGATGAAGAACGCAAAGCTCTGCGGCGACGGGCCGTTTACGAAGAAATGCTCGGAGTGGTTTTGTGAAAATTACAAGGTAAATCACTGTATGCTGACGACATCCTGCACACATGCATTGGAGATGGCGGCATACCTGTGCGACATCCAACCGGGGGATGAGGTAATCATGCCCTCTTATACGTTTGTTTCGACGGCGGATGCGTTTGTGCTGCGGGGGGCAAAGATTGTGTTTGTGGACATCCGCCCGGATACCATGAATATCGATGAAAAACAGATCGAGGACGCAGTGACGGAGAAGACCAGAGCCATTGTCCCGGTCCACTATGCGGGTGTGGCATGTGAGATGGATGAAATTATGGCGATCGCAAAGAGGCATCATTTGATGGTCGTAGAGGATGCGGCGCAGGGCGTCAATGCCTCCTATAAGGGGAAGGCGCTGGGGACAATCGGAGATTTCGGATGCTACAGCTTCCATGAGACGAAGAATTACACGATGGGAGAAGGCGGGGCAATTCTCTTTAACAACGAAGAATATAAGGAAAAAGCAGAGATCCTTCGGGAAAAGGGTACGAACCGGAGCAAGTTTTTCCGTGGGCAGATCGATAAATATACGTGGGTGGATTATGGATCTTCCTACCTGCCCAGCGACCTGAATGCGGCATATCTGTATGCGCAGCTTGAGCAGGTACAGGAGATCAATGAGAAGCGCATGGAGATTTTCAACTATTATTATGAAAATCTGGCTCCGCTGCAGGAGAAGGGGCTGATTGAGCGTCCGTTTATTCCAGAGCATACCGTACATAATGCGCATATGTTCTATATGAAAGTAAAGGATTTAGAGACCAGGTCGCAATTGATCGGGTATCTGAAGGAAAAGGGCATTCATGCGGTGTTTCATTATATTCCGCTGCACAGCTCGGCGGCGGGGAAGCGTTTTGGCAGATTTCATGGCGAGGATGTCTATACGACAAAGGAAAGCGAGCGGCTTGTGCGCCTGCCGATGTTCTATAATCTGGATATGGAGGATGTACGCTATATCACAGAAACGATTTTGAATTTTAAGGGATTCTGAATATCCGGCTTTGGGCAGGACGACGGAGGAGTACATGGGAAACAAAGAGTATCATATGCAGTGGGGGAACCTGTTTCGGGCGTTTTCCCCGGTTTATCTGAAAAAAGGATACCGTTATCTGAAACGGCACGGGTGGAAGCAGTTTCTGGTCCGTTTGACGGAACGCTTCCAGCCGCAGGATATCAATTATGAAACATGGTTTTCCCTGAATAAGGCGACAGAAGCGGAGCTTGCACAGCAGCGTGCAGCCGTTTTTGAGAATCCGGTGAAGATCAGCATTGTCGTGCCTCTTTACAATACGAAAGAAAAATTTCTGCGTGAGATGATCGAGTCGGCGCGTGCGCAGACGTATGGGAACTGGGAGCTGTGCCTTGCGGACGCAAGCCCGGTTTTTATTCAGGGAGATTTTTCTTCCGAAAAAAAGGAAGGGGTATCAAGGCGCTCGAAGGCAACGGGGCTTACGGGGATCGTCCGCAGGTATCAGGCGGAGGATGCGCGTATCCGTTATCAAATTCTTGGCGCGAATCAGGGGATTTCTGATAATACGAACCAGGCGGTCGCAATGGCGACAGGAGAGTTTATCGCTTTTCTGGACCATGATGACCTGTTGGAGCCGGATGCCCTTTTTGAAGTGGCGCAGGCGGTGGAGCGGGACGCGCAGGTGGATATGGTATATACGGATGAGGATAAAATGAACCGTAAGGGGACGAAACGCCTGACGCCGAATATGAAGCCGGATTTCAACCCGGATTTGCTGCGCTCCAATAATTATATCTGCCATTTCCTTGCGGTGCGAAAAGGCGTTGTGGAAAAAACCGGCGGTTTTCGTAAGGAATTTGACGGCGCGCAGGATTATGATTTTATTTTAAGATGTACCGAGGAAGCGAGGAAGATCGCCCATATCCCTAAGGTACTGTACCACTGGCGCACCCATGAGGGCTCTACCTCGGACAATCCAGAGAGCAAGCTGTATGCCTTTGAGGCGGGAAAACGCGCGGTTGCGGAGCATCTGAAAAGACTGGGGATAGAGGCGGATGTGGAGGATACGGCGGACCTGGGATATTACCGTGTCCGCTACGCTCTAAAGGGAAATCCGTGTGTATCTATTCTGATCCCCAATAAGGATGAGAAGGAATCTTTGGGAAAATGCCTGCAGTCCATATGGGACAAGACAGAATACGAGAATTATGAGATCCTTGTTATTGAAAATAACAGCACAAAAGAGGAGACTTTTGCATATTACAGGGAAATTGACGGAAAGAATCATGTGCGGGTGCTTTATTGGGATCAGGCATTCAATTTTTCGGCGATTAACAATTTTGCGGCAAAGCAGGCGAAGGGCGAATATTATCTTCTTCTGAACAATGATACGGAAGTGATTACGAAGGGCTGGATGAAGGAGCTTTTAAGCAACTGCCAGCGAAAGGAAGTGGGAATGGTAGGCGCAAAGCTTTATTTCCCTGATAATACGGTACAGTCCGCCGGTACGATTATCGGCATGGGCGGGCTGGCGGACCATGCCTTTGTCAATATGCCCAGGAAACAGGCGGGTTATATGCACCGGGCGTCGATCCAGATGAATTTAAGCGGCGTGACGGCGGCATGTGCGATGGTAAAGAAAGAAGTCTATGAGGAAGTGGGCGGCATGGAAGAGGAACTGACGGTGGCGTTCAACGACGTCGACCTCGGGCTAAAGATTGTTACGGCGGGGTATCTGATTGTCTTTGATCCTTTTGCCGAGCTTTATCATTATGAATCCAAATCGCGGGGCGCCAATGATGAAAAAAACGAGCGGCATAAGAAAGAAGTACAGTATGCGCAGAAAAAATGGGCGGCATTTCTGGAAGCCGGGGATCCGTGTTATAATAAGAACCTGACCCTGAGCAAGCATAACTTCTCGTTGCGGAAATAGGAGCCGGATAGATATGCAGGAAGTTACTGTGATAATTCCCAACTGGAATGGGAAAGAATATATAAGAGAGTGCCTGAACAGCCTTTTGTGCCAGGACCTGGGCGACATTCCCATCGTGATCGTAGACAATGGGTCCACAGATGGCAGCGTGGAGCTGATACAGAGCGAATATCCGCAGGTAAAGCTGGTTTTGCTGGATCAAAATTACGGTTTCTGCAAAGCGGTAAACGAAGGCATTCGCCGTGCAGAGACAAGCTATGTGATCCTTCTGAATAATGATACGCGGGTGGAGAGGGATTTCGCGGGCAAGCTTCTGGCGGCGATTAAGAGAAAGGAATGTATTTTTTCCTGCCAGGCAAAGATGCTTCAGATGGACAATCCGGGGCGGATGGATGATGGAGGCAATTATTATTGCGCGCTGGGCTGGGCATTTGCCAGAGGCAAAAATCAAGATGCCGACCGCTACGATAAGGCGGCAGAGATTTTTTCAGCGTGCGCGGGGGCGGCGATCTACCGGCGGAGCCTCTTTCAAACGATCGGATATTTTGATGAGAAGCATTTTGCCTACCTGGAGGATGTGGACGTCGGATACCGGGCGCGAATCGCCGGATATGAGAACTGGTATGAGCCGGAGGCTGTCGTATACCATAAGGGAAGCGGGAGCTCGGGGTCAAGATATAACAAATTCAAGGCAAGGTACTCCGGGCGCAATAATATATATTTGATTTATAAGAATATGGCGTGGTGGCAGATATTGCTCAATCTGCCGTTTCTGCTGGCGGGATTTTTGATAAAAATGGTGTTTTTTATAGCGAAGGGGCTGGGTTTTGCCTACCTGCAGGGAATGTGGCAGGGTATTTTGCTGGCGCGGGAAGGCGAAAAAGTGCCGTTTTTGGCGGAAAATTTTGATAACTGCTGTAAAATCCAATTAGAGCTTTGGCGAAATGTCCTATACAGATTAAGGGAAAATAAATAAAACCGTAATAATTTTGAAATAATTTAGTTGCAAAAATTATAAACGTATTGTATTATGATAAAGTATGGATTATGCAGGGAGTGAAATACATTGATTAAAGATAACCAACGGTATTTTAACCGCTTGCACGTCCTGATTGATGCTTTGATTATTGCTTTGTCGTATTTGCTGGCATGGTTCATTCAGATAAAACTTTTGACGGATGATAAAACGGGTGTGCTTCCCATACAGGCATATATGATGGTATTGCCCTGGTTAGTGCCGGGTATGCTTCTGCTGTATTTTGCGTTTAACCTTTACAGTCCGAAGCGGGTACAGGGAAGAAGGTTGGAGCTTGGCAATGTAATAAAGGCAAACACACTTGGGATATTGATTTTTATGTCCATCAATATGCTGATTAAGCAGTTGGATTTCTCCCGTGGTGTGATTTTTACGTTTTTTGGTTTCAATATATTGTTTGAAGCGATAGCAAGGCTAATCATCCGAAACATATTGAGGGATATCCGGCGCAAGGGGATGAACCTGAAGCATATTCTCCTTGTCGGATACGGACATTCTGCCGAAGAATATATTGACCGTATTATCGATAACCCGGAATGGGGCTATAACGTTACCGGGATTTTGGATGACAATGCAGAGCGTGCAACTTTATACAGGGGTATTCATATTATCGGCAGGACCGATGATTTGATAGAGATATTGTCCGTGAATCAGCTTGACGAGATAGCGATTACGCTTGGGCTGAGTGAGTATTATAAGCTGGAGCGTATTGTGGCGCAGTGTGAGAAGTCCGGTGTGCACACAAAGTTTATCCCGGATTATGGGAATATTATTCCCACCAAGCCATATACAGAAGATTTGATGGGGCTGCCGGTTATCAATATCCGGTATGTGCCGTTATCCAATACATTTAATGCCATTGCCAAAAGGGTGGTGGATATGGTAGGAGCGCTGGTTTGCATTATAGTGTTTTCGCCAATTATGCTGTGTACCGCATTTTTGATAAAACTTACTTCGCCGGGGCCGCTGATTTTCAAGCAGGAACGGGTTGGGCTGCATAATCAGCCCTTTGTTATGTACAAATTCCGTTCGATGGAAGTGCAGAAGAAGCAGGTGGAGCAGCGGGGGTGGACGACGAAAAATGATCCGCGGGTGACAGGGATTGGCAAATTTATCCGGCGTACCAGCATTGATGAGCTTCCGCAGCTTTTTAATGTCTTAAAAGGCGAGATGAGCCTGGTTGGACCGAGGCCGGAAAGGCCGCAGTTTGTAGAGAAATTCAGAGAAGAGATTCCAAGATACATGGTCAAGCATCAGGTGCGTCCGGGGATGACCGGATGGGCGCAGGTTCATGGTTACAGAGGGGATACTTCTATCAGAAAGAGAATCGAGTACGATTTGTATTATATTGAAAACTGGACGATGGGGCTGGATATCAAGATTTTATTCTTGACAGTATTCAAAGGTTTCGTTAATAAAAATGCATATTAAAGGGGAAGAAGATGGCAAGGAAGAAAAAAGACAGAAGCACAGAATATAAGAACAGGGGAAATGAGAGAAACGGTTCGGGGCAGCAGTATTACCAGCAGGGGATGGACGGACAGTACTACCAGCAGGGCGGGCAGTATTACCAGCAGGGAACAAACGGCGGATATTACCAGCAGGGCGGGCAGTATTACCAGCAGGGAACAAACGGCGGATATTACCAGC
>CAZAQD010000028.1:17902-25739 GCA_964487425.1 uncultured Marvinbryantia sp.
AGCAGGGCGGGCAGTATTACCAGCAGGGAACAAACGGCGGATATTACCAGCAGGGAATGAACGGACAGTATTACCAGCAGGGAACAAACGGCGGATATTACCAGCAGGGAATGAACGGACAGTATTACCAGGGAGCAGACGGACAGTACTACCAGCAGGGGATGAACGATCCGTATCAGCAGCAGTACTACCAGCAGCCATATCAGGGACAGCAGGAAGCGGCTGCGGCAAAGAAACCGAAAAAGAAAAAAAGGGCGAGAAGATGGATTCTGTTTATTTTGGAAATTCTGATTCTGGCAATCCTTGCGGTAGGGCTTTTTATCGCAACGAAATTTACAAAGTATGAGACCGTTGACATTGATGAAGATACGATTGTACAGACTGCCCAGGCGCAGCTTTCGGAGCAGGTAGCTGCCACGCTGAAGGGTTACTGGAATATTGCCCTTTACGGTATCGATTCCCGTAACGGCGCGGCAACTTATTCACAGAGCGATACTATTATGGTGGCAAGTATCAACAAAGATACAAAGGAAGTAAAGCTGGTTTCCGTTTACCGCGACTCCTACCTTCAGAAGCTGGATGGTAATTTTACAAAGGCAACCGACTATTATTCGGAAAAGGGCGCAGAAGGCTCTATCGGTATGCTGAACAGGAATCTGGACCTGGATATCAGCGATTATGTGACGGTGAACATGAATGTCCTGGCAGATGTGGTGGAAGCCATCGGCGGTGTGGAGATCGATGTCCGGGAGGACGAGGTGGTCCATCTGAACAATTACCAGAATGAGGGTTCTGAGATTACCGGTATGGAGATCATTCCAGTGTCGGCGGGGCTGCAGACATTAAACGGATTGCAGGCATTGTCATATTGCCGTATTCGTTATACAGACAGCCAGTATATTGACGGGGAATATTATGAGGGACTGGATTATGAGCGTACGCAGCGCCAGAGGACAGTACTCAATAAGATTCTGGAAAAAGTAAAGACGATGGATCTGCTGACGCTGAACAATATTATTGACGCGGTAATGCCGAATATAGCTACCAATCTGACGATGACGGAGATTCTGAGCCTTGCAAAGGACGTTAACTCCTATGAACTGACGGAGACGACAGGCTTCCCGTTCGACAAGCAGACGGCGGATACAAGCGCAGGAGACTGTGTAGTTCCGGTAAATCTGGCTGAGAATGTAAAACAGTTGCATGAATTTTTGTTTGATGCAGAGGACTATACGCCTTCTGATACTGTGCAGTCGATTAGCAGCGATATTGCATATCTTACAGGAATCTATTAAGAAGAACAGGCATAATGGTGGGGCTGGAAATCAGCCCCATTTTTTCCGCTTTTCGTGGGCAGGAAAGGACAGTAGAGGAGAAAGCATGGCAAAACTGGATGTGGATATTATCATCCCGACCTATAAGCCGGATGAACGGTTCGGAGAACTGCTGAGAAGGCTGGGGCAGCAGGCGCTGCCGGCAAAGCGGGTGATTATTATAAATACGGAGAAAGAGCTCTGGCAGGCGGCGTCTTTTGACAAATCGCCGGTAGAAAAAGGGATGCTGGAAAATGGCTCTGCCGTAGAGCTTTACCATATCAGGAAAGAAGAATTCGATCACGGCGGGACAAGGGCGATGGCGGCCTCTATGGCGACCGCAGATATTATGCTGTTTATGACGCAGGATGCGATGCCTGCAAACAGCCGTCTGACAGAAGAGATACGAAAGGTATGGGCGGATGAAAGCGCGGTAAAAGAGGGAGCGGGCGATATCGGGGCGGCTTATGCCAGGCAGCTTCCGGCAGAGGACTGCGGTTTTTTGGAGCGCTATACAAGAAGCTTTAATTACGGCGAAAAGAGCCGGATAAAATCAGCCGGGGATTTGCCCGAGCTGGGGATCAAGGCATATTTTTGCTCTAATGTATGCGCGGCATATAAAAGAGATATTTACGAAGCGTGCAAAGGCTTTGAAAAGCATACGATTTTTAACGAGGATATGATATTTGCCGCCCGCCTGATCGGAAACGGATATAAGGTCGCGTACGCGGCGGATGCGCAGGTGATCCATTCACATAACTACAGCGGGCTGCAGCAATTTCACAGAAATTTTGACCTCGCTGTTTCGCAGGCGGAGCATCCGGAGATTTTTGCGCATGTGCGTTCGGAGAGCGAGGGAATCCGCCTGGTCAAAAGCAGTGCGCTTTATCTGATGAGAAAAGGAAGGTTCTGGCTGTTGCCGCAGCTTGTGTGGCAGAGCGGATGCAAATTTCTTGGATACCGCATGGGGAAGAGCTATCAAAAATTACCCCGGCAGGTGGTCATGTGGTGCACCATGAATAAAAAATATTGGACGAACAAATATTTTTAAAAGAGTTATCACAAATTGTACACAAATGACTGTTACTATAAGTATAAACGAAAAATCAGGATAAAAGCAGGAGGTAATCGGCTATGAAGATAAAGAAGCACTTGGGAGTGTGCGCGGCGGCGGTTGTGGCAGTCGGCATACTGAGCGGAACCGTATATGGGCTCAACAGTCAGTCGGCGGCGGAGACATCCGAACGGGTCACATTGGGTTCGGAGGAAGAGGCAGTCTCGTTTGGCGATGTGACAGATTCAGTGGAGGATACGGCTTCGGCTTCAGCTTTGGAGGGAGAGATTGAAGAGATTCCCACGCAGACGGAAGCGGAGGAGAGCTTGCCGAATATTAAGAAGGTGGCGCAGGATGTGATGCCGGCGATTGTGGCGATCACGTCGATCAGCCGTGAGAACATTCAGTTTTTCGGCAGAGAATATACGCAGGATACGGAGAACAGCGGTTCTGGCATTATTGTCGGAAAGAGTGACACAGAGTTATTGATTGCGACCAATAACCATGTAGTCAACGGGGCGGAGGATCTGACAGTCTGCTTTAGCGTGGATATGGATGATGAGGCAGATGAGGACGATAAGCTGGTATCTGCACAGGTAAAGGGTACGGATTCCTCCCTTGACCTTGCGGTCGTGGCGGTTAAGCTTGAAGATATTACATCGGAAGTGGCAGATAAGATCGGGATTGTCCAGCTTGGAGACTCGGATGAGGTTCAGGTTGGAGAATGGGCAGTGGCGATTGGAAATGCGCTGGGCTACGGACAGTCTGTGACGTTTGGGATCATCAGCGCCCTGAACCGTGAAGTGACGGTGTCTACGGATAACGGCATGGTGACGAACAGCATGATCCAGACGGATGCGGCAATCAACTTTGGCAACAGCGGCGGAGCGCTGCTGGACATGCAGGGACGCCTGATCGGGATTAACTCGGCAAAGGCAGCGGAGACCGGCGTGGAAGGCATGGGTTATGCGATTCCGATTAATACGGCGAAGCCGATCATTGAAGAATTGATGAACCAGACAACGAGGACCATCGTGGACGAGGATAAGGCGGGCGCGCTTGGAGTCGTACCGGTCGATGTATCCGAGGAAGCAAGGCAGATTTATAATATTCCGGCAGGCGCATTCGTATATGAATTAACGGAAAACAGCGCGGCGGAAGCAGCGGGGATCAGGCAGGGCGACATCATTACGAAGCTGGATAAATCAAGCATTAGCTCCAAGAGTGAGCTGCTCAATAAGATACAGTACTATGAAGCGGGAGAAACCGTAGATGTCACGGTCAAAAGAGCTGGCAACGATGGATACGAGGAAAAGGTGATCTCGGTAACGCTTGGGAAGAAGTCTGAGCTGCCTGATTACAGCGACGAAGAGGATGAGGATGACAGCCAGTCCCAGGAATCGGAAGGCGATGACAGCAAACAATATCCATACGGTGATGGAAGATATGACTATGGACTGGAGGATATCTTCGGGTATTTCGGATATTGATGCAGGGCATGTTTTTGGATGGATACTGTAAAAGCTGCGGAAGCGGTTTTTGCAGTATTCTTTTATTTCCGAAAAGGCGCTGGGGACGCAGACCGGCAGAGCGGGGCTGAATAAAATTTTGACAAAAAAATTTTTTTGTGATATGATGATTTATCATGGCCGTTTTGTGCATAAAATATGGATTTTTGCGCAAAAGAAAAGGAGAGAGGTACGTGTCAGAGGAGAAAAAGACAGAAGACGAGATAGTTGAATATGAAAAGGTGTGTTGTATTTGTCACAGGCCTGAGAGCAAGACAGGGAAAATGGTAACCCTGATGGATAATGTGACGATCTGTGCCGATTGTATGCAGAAATCTTTTGACAGTATGAGCAACATGGATGAGAACGGCTATCGGGAATTGATGGAATTAAGCAAACGCTTCCCGAATATGAAGATGATTAACCTATCCGATCTGGCTGATAGGATCCCGCAGAGGCAGAAGGTAAAAAAGAAGAAGCCGAAAGAGGAAAAGCAGGAAGCATTTGATATCCGTTCCATTCCGGCGCCGCATAAAATAAAAGAGAGCCTGGACGAATATATTATTGGACAGGAATATGCGAAAAAAGTAATTTCAGTGGCAGTGTATAACCATTATAAGCGGGTGGCTGCCGGGACAATGGATGATATAGAGATTGAAAAATCAAATATGCTGATGATAGGTCCGACCGGTTGCGGCAAGACGTATCTGGTAAAGACACTGGCAAAGCTTCTGGATGTTCCGCTGGCAATAGCAGATGCTACTTCTTTGACGGAAGCGGGATATATCGGGGATGATATCGAAAGCGTCGTGACCAAGCTTCTGGCTGCGGCAGACAACGATGTAGAAAAAGCGGAGCGGGGAATTATCTTTATTGATGAAATTGATAAAATTGCCAAGAAGAAGAACGCAAATCAACGGGATGTAAGTGGAGAATCCGTACAACAGGGAATGTTAAAACTATTGGAAGGCAGTGAAGTTGAGGTCCCGGTAGGGGCGAACAGCAAGAATGCTATGGTCCCTTTGGAGACGGTAAATACCAAGAATATTTTATTCATCTGCGGCGGCGCGTTCCCCGGGCTGGAGGATATTATAAAGGAAAGGCTGAATAAGCAGGCTGCTATAGGTTTCAGAGCCGATTTGAAGGATAAGTACGATGACGATCCCAACATATTGGAAAAAGTAACGAACGAGGATCTGCGCAATTTTGGAATGATTCCGGAGTTTATCGGACGGCTGCCAATCGTATATACCTTGAAGGGACTGGACCGGAAGATGCTGGTGCAGATTTTAAAGGAGCCGAAGAATGCCATTCTCAAACAGTATCAGAAGCTGCTGGCATTGGACGAAGTACAGTTGGAATTTGAGGAAGGCGCATTAGAAACGATTGCCGGGCGGGCGCTTGAGAAAAAAACGGGTGCGAGGGCGCTGAGAGCGATTATTGAGGAATTTATGCTGGATATTATGTATGAAATTCCCAAAGATGACAATATTGGTAAGGTAATCATTACCAGGGAATATATTGAGCATACCGGTGGTCCGCAGATTACCCTGAGAGGAGATTTAGCAATTCATGGATGAATTACAGGAACAATTTACGAAAACTTTAAATAGTCTGGTAGAAGTTGCCAAAACAAAGAAAAATGTACTGACGTACAAAGAAGTGAATGATGCGTTTGCCGGCATGCAGATTTCCGAGGAAAAAATGGATTTGATCCTGGAATTTCTGGAGAAGAACAACATTGATATCCTGCATGAGGAAAATGCGGAAGAGACTACGGAGCTTCTGCTGGATAATGACGATGAAATGCTTCTTTCTGATGAGGACGAAGTAGAGATTATTGACGATACCGATGTGCTGGAAGGCGTTAGTACAGAAGACCCTGTCCGCATGTACCTGAAGGAGATCGGAAATGTACCTCTGCTTACGACAGAAGAGGAAGTGGAACTGGCACGCAGGGTAGAACAGGGTGACGAGGAAGCGAAGAAGCAGTTGATCGAAGCGAATTTAAGGCTCGTTGTCAGCATCGCCAAAAAGTATGTAGGACGCGGCATGCCGTTCTTGGATTTGATTCAGGAGGGCAATATGGGGCTGATGAAGGCGGTGGATAAGTTCGATTATGCCAAAGGCTTTAAGTTCAGTACTTATGCGACATGGTGGATCAGACAGGCGATTACCAGGGGGATTGCCGATACTGGAAGAACAATTCGTGTGCCGGTGCATATGGTTGAGACCATTAATAAGACTTTGCGTATGACCAGGACCCTTTTGCAGGAGCTGGGCAGGGAGCCGACGCCGGAGGAAGTGGCAGAGCGTTTGGGCGTACCGGTATCAAGAGTGCGCGAGGTTCTGAAAATTTCCAGAGATCCGGTTTCGCTGGACACTCCGATTGGCGAGGAAGACGACAGCCATCTGGGAGATTTTATTGAAGATGATTCGGCTCTTTCGCCGGCAGATTCCGCAGCTTTTTCCATGCTGAGGGAAGAACTGGGCAATGCGCTGGAATCCCTCACGGACAGGGAACGTCAGGTGGTGCAGCTCCGTTTTGGACTGGTAGATGGAAGGGCGAGAACGTTGGAAGAAGTTGGAAAAGAGTTTAATGTCACAAGAGAGCGTATCCGCCAGATTGAAGCGAAAGCGCTTAGAAAACTGCGTCATCCTTCCAGAAGCAAGCGGTTAAAAGATTTTCTGGTTTAATACCGAAATGCTGAGATAGCCCGGAGATTTTCGTCATATAGTATAGAAAAGGCATCCGGGAGCATTGGGGATGAAAGAGGACGGGCGCTTGGAAGAGCTGGTGCACCAGTATCGCGGGATAGGACTCGTGGTATTGTGCGCATTGATGATTGCAATTGGAAGCTTACAGATGGAAAAAAGAACCGTAGAGACAGGCAGCACAGAGGTTGCAGGGGAAGTATCCGGTGAGGGTAAAAAAGCAGGAGAAGCAGTGTGCCGGTTAAGCGGGAGCGTTTTAGCAGGGGGTAAAAAGCCACAGGCAATTCTGACAATTCTGAAAAAATATCATAAAGGATTGCAGCTCATCCTGGAGGAAGAGGGAGAGGGGCAATCGGCAAAGTGGTATATTGAATGGCAGGAATAGAAGAAAGGGGTCATTGCTCCATAGATGATTATTCATCTATTTTGCAACGGCCCCATTTGACATTAATAAAACAGATCCACTGGTATTTACCATCCATTGGCAATGTGCACGTCATATTCAGAAGACGTTACCCAGTTGCCGCAATAAGGGCACTGAACATATTCGGCGTCATATCCCATCTGTGCGGCATAGGCGGATTCCTGTGCGACATGCTGATTATATGGGGAATAGCCGGACTCATCCGGAACAGTGGAAAACCACTGAAAACAGTATTGGCACTGCGCATAGGTGACGCCATCCGTACCGGTAGAATAGGTAGATTCATCGTAGGCGGAAATATCCTCCGCGTCTGCTTCCTCTGCAGCAATATGCCTGGAATAGTCCGAGGTTCCGTCTTCCCCTACGGTTGTGTAGAACCAGTTGCCGCAATAAGGGCATTGCGAAGAGGACGGCGCTTCTGTCTGTTGCGTTTCCGTCTGCACCGCGTTTGTCTGTGCAGTCACGGTTGTCTGCGTCTGTGCCGCGACGGTTGTTTTCTTTTCCGTCTGTTTGGTAGTTTCTTTTTCCGTTTCTTTTTCCGTCTGTTTTGCTGTTTCGCTTTCTGTCTCGGTTTGTGTCTCCGTTTCTGTTTCGGTTTCTTTTTCCGTTTCGATCGGCTTTCGCCGACAGCCGGAAAAAATCAGCGTACAGCTAAGCGTCAGCAACAGGACAGAGTAAAATTTTTTTCTCATAATAATCGTCCCCTTATAAATCGGATTTATTCTTCCCTGGATTGCCAGATAGCAGTTTGCTTATGGTTTATAGAACCATTATTATTAGTATAATGCACTTCCAGCCAGAAATCAAGAAAAGTTCTTGCTAA
>CAZAQD010000029.1:0-25708 GCA_964487425.1 uncultured Marvinbryantia sp.
CTGACCGGGATAAATGCGCCGCTTAAACCACCCACATAGGAGGACGCCATCACGCCGCCCTTCTTTACCTGGTCGTTTAACAATGCCAATGCCGCCGTTGTCCCCGGCGCTCCCGCATATTCCAGTCCGATCTCGCAGAGGATATCCGCCACGCTGTCTCCAATCGCCGGCGTCGGCGCCAGTGAAAGATCCACGATGCCAAAAGGAATATTCATCCTTTTTGACGCCTCCTGCGCAACCAGCTGCCCCACACGGGTCACTTTAAACGCCGTCTTTTTGATCGTCTCACAGAGCTCTTCGAAGTCTTTTCCGCGCACCTTTTCCAGCGCCCGTTTTACCACACCCGGTCCGCTGACGCCTACATTGATGATGGCATCTGCTTCCGTTACCCCATGAAATGCGCCTGCCATAAAGGGATTATCATCCGGCGCATTACAGAACACTACCAGTTTGGCGCAACCCAGCGAATCGTTTTCTTTCGTATACCTTGCCGTATTGAGGATCACATCGCCCAACAGGCGCACCGCGTCCATATTGATGCCGCACTTTGTCGATCCCACATTGACGGAACTGCAGACTCTCTCCGTTACCGACAAGGCTTGCGGGATGGAGCGAATCAGGTTTTCATCCCCCGCCGTCATTCCTTTACTTACCAGCGCAGAATAACCGCCGATAAAATTCACGCCCACTTCCTTTGCCGCTTTATCAAGTGTCACTGCCAACGTCACATAATCCTCAGGTGATTTGCATGCAGCCGCTCCTACCATCGCAATCGGCGTTACGGAAATACGCTTATTGACGATCGGAATGCCATATTCACTCTCAATCTCTTTTCCGGTTTCCACAAGATTGCTGGCAAGCCGTGTAATCTTCTCATATACTTTCCGGTTTACCTCCTGCAAATCCGTATCTATACAGTCCAAAAGGCTGATCCCCAGTGTAATCGTGCGCACATCCAAATTTTCCTGGAAAATCATCTTATTTGTCTCATTTACCTCAAATATATTTATCATACGTTCATTCCTCTTTCGGCAGTTCTTAGATTCGGTGCATTTTATTGAAAATATCCTCATGCTGGCACATAATGACAACCCCGATCACTTCACCCAGCGCTTTTAACTCTCCTGATAGCTGGCTAAATTCCTTTGTCGCACATGTAGCGTCTGTCACCATCATCATATTAAAAAAGCCGTCCACAATTGTCTGCGATATATCCAGGATATTCACATTGTTTTCCGCAAGGTAGGTACACACTTTGGCAATGATCCCTACTGCGTCTTTTCCCACTACTGTAATAATTGTCTTTTTCATATCGATTCTTCTCCTTTCAGATATGTACCGGCTCCGACACGGTACTTCGCGCCGCCACCTGAATTTTGAAATCATTTCCCTTATAGGGATTATCCCCCAGCGTCACCTCCGAGCATACCGTCTCATACGCAAGCTTTTCATAATTATTTTCCTTACTCAAATGTCCAAGATAAACCCGTTTTATATTATCGTGAAGAATCCGGCACAGCAGCCTGCCTGCATTTTCATTTGACAGGTGTCCCCTGCTGCCAAGAATTCTCTGCTTCAGGTAATAAGGATACGGTCCCACCTGCAGCATCCTGATATCATGGTTTGCCTCCAGAAGCACGGCGTCCAGCCCCTGTAAGTGTTCCACGATATAGTCGGTATAAACGCCAAGATCTGTCACCACCGCCACTGACTTCCCCCGGGAATTCATGCGGTATGCCACCGGGTCTGCCGCATCATGTGAAATATGGAACGGAAGCACCTCCATATCCCCTACCATAAAAGGTTCATCTGCTGAAATTTCCTGAAACAACGATTCCTCAATCACACCAAGCGAACTGCATCTTCTCACCGCATCCAGCGTTCCCGGCGTCCCATAAAGCTTAAGCCCGTACTTCCTAGCCAGCACACCAATCCCCTTAATATGATCGGAATGCTCATGAGTAATCAATACCCCCGCCATCTCTTTTGCTGTCCGTCCAATGCTGTTCAGCCCTTTTTCGATCTGCATGGTGCTGATTCCCGCATCTACCAAAAGCCCTATACTGTCTGTTCCCGCAAATACGCAATTTCCGCTGCTTCCGCTCGCTATACTACAAAAATCCATGTTCCCTTAACCCTCTGTCTATTTGTTCGTAAGTATTTTCTAAGATATCGCTGCTGTTGTCAACCACAAATTGACAGAAATTGCGAAATTCTTCCTCCGACTTCTGATTTTTTAATATCTGAGCCGTCTTTTCCCCGGAATATCCCCGGGATCTGGCAAGCCGCCTGATACGCGCCTCATCTTTAACACACACGCACCATATTTCATCGCAGATCTCATCATAATGCTCTTCCAAAAGCAGGGCTGCTTCCAGAACAAGAAACGGCACCCTGCGCCGTTTCCTCTCCTCTTCTATCTGTTCCCTGACATATACTTTGACCATCGGGTGCACGATTGCGTTTAACTGTGCAAGCTTTTCCTTTCTGGAAAATGTTTTCTCATAAAGTGCCTGCCTGCATATTCTTCCGTCCTTTTCCAGGATATCGCCGCCAAACGCCTCCACTATTTTTTCATAGCAGGGTTCGCCCGGCTCCATCAGCATATGTGCCACCTGATCGAGCTGAATTACACGCGCGGAATACTTCTGTGCAAGATAGGCAAGTACCGTGCTCTTCCCCGCTCCGACGCCCCCTGTAATCCCTAAAACCTTAATGTGCTTCATACCAGTTATTTCCCGTATTCATATCAATCTCTAATCCCACTTTTAGCTGCAGCGCCCCGCTCATCTCTTCGCGCAGGATAGCCTGTACCTGCTCCACTTCCGAAACCGGAGCTTCGATCAGCAGTTCATCGTGAACCTGCAGGATCAGCCTGCCCGCAAGCTGCTCACGTTTCAAGCGCTCATTCACACGGATCATCGCAATTTTAATAATATCCGCTGCCGTTCCCTGAATCGGCGAATTCATTGCCACGCGCTCGCCAAAGGAACGCTGCATAAAATTACTGGATTTCAGTTCCGGCACCGGTCTTCTCCGGTGCAGCAGCGTCTCAACATACCCCTGCGCTTTGGCATCCTCCACCGCTTTATCCAGAAACTCCTTGATTTTGGGATAAGTCTGAAAATATTTCTCAATATACTCCGAAGCTTCCTTTCTGGAAATGCTCAGATCCTGGCTCAGCCCAAAGGAGCTAATGCCATAGACAATCCCAAAATTCACTGCCTTCGCATTCCTTCTCTGCAGGTCTGTCACTTCGTCAAAGGGAATATGAAATACCTGGGACGCTGTAATCCGATGGATATCCTGTGCCTCCCGGTACGCCTGAATCAGCGTCTCATCTCCCGACATAGACGCCAGCACCCGCAATTCAATCTGAGAATAGTCGGCGTCAATAAATACGCATCCCTCCTTCGGGATAAATACCTTGCGCAGCAGCCTTCCAAGCTCTGTACGGATAGGTATATTCTGCAGGTTTGGCTCCGTGCTGCTGATCCTTCCCGTCGCCGTGATCGTCTGGTTAAACGTCCCGTGTATCCTTCCATCCGCCGATATATAGTTCGCCAGTCCGTCCGCATAAGTCGATTTCAACTTTGCAAGCTGACGGTACTCGAGAATTTTTGCCACAATAGGATAATCTACCGCCAGCTTTTCCAGGACATCCGCCGCCGTAGAAAATCCGCTCTTCGTCTTCTTGCCGCCCGGCATTTTCAGCTTTTCAAACAGAATCACGCCAAGCTGCCTGGGCGAGTTAATATTAAATTCCTCACCGGCATCCGCATAAATCTCCTGCTCCAGTTCAATGATCCTGCCATATAGCTGCTCACCGTAAACTTTCAGTTCCTCCGCCTCCACGCGAATTCCCTCCCGCTCCATATCATAGAGCGTGTACACCAGAGGCATTTCCACCTCGGCATAAAGGCGATCCATCTGCATTTTTACAAGCTGCTCTTTTATCACCGGCATTGCCGCAAAAGCCGTATATGCCTGATAGCAGGCGCAGCGGACAAACTTTTCCTTCTGCTGCTCATATGCCTCCCCAAAAGAAAGCTTTCCCAAAAGCTCCGCTCTGCCCGGTATCATAAGCCCCGCAAAATCCTTCGCCAGATCTTCATAGGGATACTCCCCTTTAAGCGGATTTAAAAGATATGCCCCGATAGCCGCGTCCGCCAAATGACCCCTTAGCTCCTCACCGGCTTCCAATACCGGCAGTTGCTCTTTCAAATCCAGCGTCACCGCCTCCGGTACTGCCCGCAGAATTTCCTGAAGCTTATCTGCAAGATACCCCTCACTGATAAATCCTTCCGTCGGGATATAAAAGATACGTTCGAAAGACCAGGCAAGGGCAAGCCCGATCGCCCTTCCCTCTTCTATAATCAGCCGAAAACCGACGCGCTCCGCTTTTTTTGCTTCCGCTGCCAGTTCCTCCGCCTGTGCAAAATCATACACAACATTAAAATGCTCCTCTACAGCGTTGGCAGGACCCTCGCACGAAAAACGGGAAAGCATATTTTTAAATTCCAGCTCCTTAAACAGCTCAAAAGCCTCCGGGGTATAAGGATCCGTCACCCGCGCCTTTTCCATATCCAGTTCAAAGGGGCTGTGAATATTAATCGTCGCCAGCTCCTTGCTGAGCTGCGCCATGTCATAGTGCTCCCGCAAGGACTCCCTCGCCTTGTTTGGCTTGATCTCCTCTACGTGGGCATAGGCGTTTTCGATGCTGCCGTATTCGGCAATGATTTTGGTCGCCGTCTTCTCCCCTACGCCCGGAATGCCCGGTATATTATCGGAGGCGTCTCCCATCAGCGCTTTTAATTCAATAATCTGCAGCGGCGTCACCTGATACCGCTCCAGCACATCCTTTGTATAATAATCCTCAATTTCCGTGCCGCCGCGCTTCGTCTTGGGAATGCGGATCTTTATTTTGTCCGTCGCAAGCTGCAAAAGATCCCGGTCCCCGGAAATAATGGAAACTAAAAAGCCATCCGTCTCCGCTTTCTTTGCCGCCGTTCCCAGCAGGTCATCCGCCTCATAGCCTTCCAGCATCATCAGCGGCACCCGCATTGCCGTGAGCACGTCCTTTATCACCGGCACCTGCTGGCGCAGCTCCTCCTGCATCGGTTTTCGCGTTCCCTTATACGCCTCATACATTTTGTGGCGGAAAGTCGGCGCTTTCAAATCAAACGCCACGGCAAAATAATCCGGTTTCTCCTCATCCAGTATCTTAAACATAATATTCAGAAAGCCATAGACCGCATTCGTATGCAGCCCTTGTGAATTTGTCAGATCCGGCACCCCATAATATGCCCGGTTCAGGATGCTGTGTCCATCTATCAAAACTAATTTTTCACTCATAAGCCAAACTCTTCTATCCTTTCTGCCAAAACTTCCTTTACGGGCTGTCCGACTGCAGAACCGGCGCTGTCGCCGGAGTGCCGCCTGTCAGGTCAATCATAACCTCCGTCATCTTTTCTGTCTCCGGCGTAGTAATAATGACCTGAAACTTACGGTTTGTCTCCGGCTCTTCCATTTCTTCACTATCTGCAGCAACATACTGCACAGGAGCCGGCTTTGTACTCTCACTCGCTGTCTCTTCCTCACTGCCAAGCATCCGAAATACCAGCGTATTCTCAAAGGAACCCGTAATCACTGCCTGAATGCCCGTAAATACAACTACAAATAAGATGACCGATATCAGCGCCAGGAAAAAACGGCGGTAGAAATTCAGTACGTTTTGCTTGCGCACCCTCTGTTTTGACCACTCCAGATCCTTTTCCAGCATCTCACGGATGTTGTAGGACCCCTGCTCGTCCTGCTCCAGCTTCTCCAGCGCATAATAGATCGTAAAATAGACCTCCAGTTCTTCGCCGCAAGCCTTGCAATGATGGATATGCTCAATAAATTCTTCCAGTTCGCTGTCATCCAGTTTACGCTGGATATATGGCATAATCTTTTCCTGCGCTGTCTTACAATCCATATTATCCCTCTGTCCGTATCATATCATTCTTCTGTATATGCCAAATGTGGCATACCGGATGCTTTTCTGCCAGTATATCACAAAAAGAAGGAGAATAAAAGACAGGAGTTTTGTCCCCGCCAAAGTCCCGGGATATAAATGGCGGCACAAAATTCTTCGGATACGCTTCTAATTCAAATACATTTTCTCCATACGTTCTTATACATATAGTGTCATTTATATTAGCATCACCAATCGAGTATCCCTTGATTATTAACCTTATTTCTCTATTTCTTTCTATGTCAAAATTTAAGATATCATCTTCTGCGCCTGCATTAAAAAAAGAATCTCCTTTCTTGCGTATTTTGAAAAAGTAATCACGAGTAATCAGAATTTCTAAAATAAAAAAATCCCGAAATCATTTTTGCTGAATTTCAGGACTTTTTTAAACTGCCGGCAATGGGACTTGAACCCATACGTGGTTGCCCACAACAGATTTTGAGTCTGCCTCGTCTGCCATTCCGACACGCCGGCATATGTTCTCCAGTCTTGCAACCGAAGAACATTCTATCATATACCTCACTACTTTGCAAGTATTTTTTTATGCCTGTGCCAGCGCCTGCGACAGATCCGCGATCAGGTCCTCCACATTCTCAATCCCCACAGAAAGCCGGATCATGCCCGGTGAGACTCCCGCTTCCAGAAGCTGCTCATCATTCATCTGCCGATGGGTATGGCTTGCCGGATGCAGTACGCAGGTTCTGGCATCCGCCACATGCGTTACGATGGAGGCGAGCTTTAAGCTGTCCATAAAGCGCACCGCCGCCGCTCTGCCACCGGTCAATTCAAAAGAAATCACCCCGCAAGTGCCTTTTGGCATATACTTCTTTGCCAACTGATGATATTTATCACCCGCAAGCCCGGCATAATTTACATGGCTCACCTTCTCATGCGCATTTAAAAATTCCGCAATCACGGACGCATTCGTGCAATGCCGCTCTACCCTCAGCGGCAGCGTCTCCAGCCCGACATTGAGCAAAAAGCAGTTAAACGGGGAAGGCGTAGAACCCAGGTCGCGCATAAGCTGCACGGTCGCCTTCGTGATATATGCTTTTTTGCCAAATCTCTCTGTATATACGATTCCGTGATAGGACTCGTCCGGCTTCGTCAGTCCGTGAAACTTGCCGCCGCACGCTTCCCAGTCAAAATTGCCGCTGTCAACAATTGCGCCGCCAAGCTGCATGGCATGCCCATCCATATATTTGCTCGTTGAATGAATAACAATATCCGCTCCCCATTCAAAGGGTCTGCAGTTTACAGGCGTTGCAAAGGTATTGTCAAGCAGAAGCGGCGCCTGATGCGCATGTGCAATTTTCGCAAATTTTTCAATATCAAGGATAACCAGCGCCGGATTGGCGATGGTTTCTCCAAACATCACTTTCGTGTTGGGACGAAACGCTGCCGAGATGGTTTCCTCATCCGCATCCGGGTCGACAAACGTGCACTCAATCCCGAGTTTCTTTAGGGTCACTGCAAACAAATTATAGCTGCCGCCATAGATCGTGGCTGAGGACACGATATGATCGCCCGCCTCACAGATATTGCAGACGGCAAAAAAGGTTGCCGCCATACCGGAAGAGGTTAGCAGCGCCGCCACACCGCCCTCCAAATCTGCTATTTTTTCCGCCACCGCATCCGCCGTCGGATTCTGGATACGGGAATAAAAATATCCTTCCTCTTTCAGGTCAAATAGCCTTCCCATCTGTTCGGAAGATTCATACTTGTATGTCGTGCTCTGATAGATCGGCAGAACACGCGGCTCCCCATTCTTCGGGCGCCAGCCGGAATGAAGACATTTTGTTTCCGTCCTGTATTGATTTTCCATGTTTCTTTCCCTCTTCTCTTTCCTCCTGCAAAATGTCGTTACTTTGCAAGATATTGTCTTTTCTATTATATCGATAGATTTCTTGGTCCGCAACTCAAAAAGCAGCTGAATTGCCCTGATAAAATAAATATAAAATTCCAGTACTGCCGCATCGCCTGTGACCTTGTCTGTATGATCCTCGGATGCCTGCTCTACCCTCCGGGCGGCGGCAAGATAACCATGACCGCTTTTAAAATAAGCGGTCTTGCCGTTTTATAATCCCTTTATAATCCTTTTTATGATTATCTTTCCAGGCATTCTCCGCGGACAATCACCCGGACAATATTCAGTTCCTTATCGAGAATCACCGCATCCGCCGGTTTTCCGATCTCTATGCTGCCGCATTCCTTTTCGATTCCCAGTGACCTTGCCGGCGTCAAAGTGGAGGCAAGCACCGCCTGCTCCAGAGGAATGTGCATTTCCTTCACCGCTACCCTCAGGCAATCCATCAGATTTGATGCAGAACCGGCGATCGTACCGTCATGCAAGGTTGCCAGCCTTCCGGTTACTTTTACCGGCTGTCCGCCCAAAGCGTAATCTCCGTCTTCCATTCCTGTCGCCATCATGCTGTCGCTAATCATGCAAATCCTTCCGGCTCCAAACATGGCAAACGCCGCCCGTACCATAGACGGATGAATATGAATTCCGTCGCAGATCAGCTCCACAAACACATGGGGATGGTCAAGCGCGGCTCCCACCACTCCCGGCTCACGGTGCGTAAACGGCGGCATGGCGTTGAATAAATGCGTCACATGGTTGGCACCCGCAGCGAAAGCGGCATCTGCCATCTCATAACCCGCCGTCGTATGCGCAACCGATACCGCAGCTTCTTTGCATATCTCCCTTGTAAAGGAAAGCCCGGCATCTTCCTCCGGCGCCACCGCCGCCTGCCGGATCATGCCGTTGCAAAGCTCCTGCATTTTCCGGTAAAATTTCACATCCGGCTTATGGATGTATTTTCCGTTCTGCGCTCCCTTTTTTGTCTGGGAAACAAACGGTCCTTCCATCGTTATGCCGCGGATCTTACTTCCCCTGTCATTCCTGTATCTTCCCGCATTCGAAAAAATCCTTGCCAGCTCTGTCTCCGATAACGTCATCGTCGCCGGAGAAATACTGGTCACCCCATTTTGCGCCTGATAATACGTAATCGCATCCATCGCCTCCACCGTACCGTCACAGAAATCATATCCCACACAGCCATGAAAATGGATATCCACAAGCCCCGGGATCACATAGCAGCCGGATGCGTCCACGACTTCCTCACCCGGTTCTGCCTGGCAGTCCTCTCCATTAAAAATCCCCGTAAACCTGCCATCCTCACTCTGCACCGTATGGGAATGAAATTCCCCGTCCGCGTCAAACACAAGTCCGTTTTTGATAATCATGCTAACACTCCTTTCCCATTCCCTAATTTTCTCCTGATACAAACAGGCTGCCGCAATCACATTTACGACAGCCCACACAAAACCATATTAAATCCTGTCTGCAATTTTCGCGAACGCATCTTCATCGCCCACGATGGTAACATCCTGGTGAAGCTGCAGGATCGATGCCGGAACCCAGGGAGTTACATCCCCGAAAAGTGCTTTTTCCACGATATCCGCTTTATCTGCGCCGCTGACAACCACCAGAATCCTTTTCGCTTTCATAATCGTCTGTATGCCCATCGTATATGCCTGCGTCGGAACCTCTTCCTTTGATTTGAAAAATCTGGAATTTGCTTCAATCGTTGTCGGAGACAGGTTAACGCAGTGCGTTCCCTTTGCAAACACACCGTCCGGCTCGTTGAAGCCGATATGCCCGTTATGTCCCAGCCCCAAAAGCTGCAGGTCCACGCCGCCTGTACTGCGTACAATCTCATCATACCTGCTGCACGCTACAGCCGCATCCGCAATCGTCCCATCCGGTACATATGTCTTTGCACAGTCAATATTGACATGTGAAAAAAGATTCTCATTCATGAAATAATAATAGCTCTGATTATTATCATGGGTAAACCCACGGTATTCATCCAGATTTACGCTTGTCACCTGTGAAAAATCCAGGTCGCCCTTCTCATACCAGTGAGTGAGGCACTTGTATGCCCCAAGCGGAGAAGACCCGGTAGCCAGTCCCAACACAGAATCAGGCTTCACAATAATCTGGGCGCTGATAATATTCGCAGCCTTCCTGCTCATGTCATTATAATCTCTCGCTTTTACAAATCTCATTCCCATCTTCTATTCTCCTTTGCCACTTTATGAAGCCGGGCAGCGCAATGCAGTTCCTTTGTTTTGCGCCGTCCTTAGCGCCGCTCGTCTTCTGCTACTATTATAACCTAAAAGCTCTATATCCGCCACTGTTTTTCCTGTGGGTTTTTTCCTTTTAGCCGCCAGGCACTGCCTCCTCTAACGGCTGTCAAAAAAATCTTCCACCCGGTTAGCGACATCAGCCAGATGATTATAAACCACCGACTGGTACTGGTTTAAAAGTTCTCCATATAAGGCCTCCCCGTCATCATAGCGATACCGCTCGCCATCCGCCGTCATAATCATGTTAGCGGTAACTGCCGGAAGCGTCTTTCGCAAATCATTAAGATATTTCTGGTATGCCGTCTGCGGCACGCCCGCTTTCTCTAAAAGAAGCCCTCCCAGATAGTTGAGGCTGATGCCCTCGACCTGCTCTTCCCCGATATCAAAATTAGCCCACATCACAAACGGGACAATGTAATTATCATAGAAAACGTCGTCCGACGTATCGCGGTCAAGCCCAAGCAGCTTTAAAATCGTATTTGTGATGTAATCCGACGGCTGATGGTCGCCGAACATCAGAATAATGGTGTCCTCGTCCTGCCCCTCAAAGTACGTCACCAGCTCTTCAAACGCCTGATCCGACTTCGATATGAGCGTCAGATATTTCTCTGCCGCCCGCACACTGGTCGTCTTATTTTCCAGCGCCGTCAGGTGCACGGATTCCTCAAAGCCTGCCACATCGCGGCTGTAGCCGCTGTGGTTCTGCATCGTCACCTCGAAGGTAAACAAACGCTCGTCCTCTCCCTTCACCTCGTACTGTTCAATAATTTTCTCAAATGCCGCCCTGTCGCTGATGTAGCCGCGAAGCGTCTCCGGATTCCGGAAGTCGTTCTTAAACGTCATCGTCTCAAACCCCAGCAACGGATACACGATATTCCTTGACCATCCCGTAGCAAGATACGGATGGATTGCATTTGTCTGGTAACCGAGCTTTTGCAGGTAAGACGCAATCCCCGGCATCTCATTTTTTATATACTGCTGGTAAGGCACACTGCCCGCCGGCATAAACGTCATTGAATCTCCGGTCAGAAATTCATACTCGGAGTTGGCTGTATTGCCCCCTTTTACAGACACATAGGCGTTGCCTTTTACCGTATTTTCTTCCAGCGAACGGATAAAGGGCATATAATCACTGTCCGTCTCAAAATCACCAAAGACCGACAAATCGGAAAAGGCTTCGTTCATAATCACAATAATATTGGGAAGCTGCGCCAGATCGATCTGCGCTTCTTCCGTGCTCTGATACTCCTGCGCAAGCTGCACTACCGTCTCTGCAGAATAGTGCTCCGGCTTTTCCACCTTCAGGTACTTGAGGATTCCTAAAAAGCCGACCATCAGCCCATTGTTGCGGTACAGGACATTTGGCGTAAAAAGCGTGGTATCCAGTCCAAATGCCTCTACCGCCTGTGTTGTCCCAATGCCTTTTATATAGCCGAACATACACACAACGGCAAGCAAAAGCCCCGCCGCTCTTCTCCTCCAGCCCGCAATCTTAAACGACGTCCTGCTGCCAAGAAAGAGAATCACAAGAAAACCGGCGACAACAAGCACCAGCCTTGTCTTGATCTCATACGAAAAATCCCCCGCCACGGACACTGCCGTCCGCAAAGAATAAATATCCCACGGCATAATAGGCGAAGAACGAAAATCCACCACAAAATAATTCACCATGCCAAACAGCATGGGAAGCAGCGTGCCCAACACACAGCCTAACGCAGTACTGCCCGTAAGAAAGGCGCACACTGCATAGAGCAGATAGTAAAACGCCAGATTTAAAATAAAAACCGGCACAGATAAATCCCACGGCACGTGCGTATAAAATTCCATGCAGCAAAGAGTCAGCACTGGAAGTACCGCCAGCAGCACAATGTTCCCTGCTTTAGATTTCACTTTATAATTCCAAAACCTTTTCATCTCAAAAATCTTCTCTCAATACTACATTTTCAAACGCACATGCTCATGCGTGAACAGATGGTCCTGGCAGTACTCATAATTTCCATCGCACTTCGAGCAAAAACGAAACTCCAGGTCATCGCCGTCCATCTCGGTTCTTCCGCAGACTGCGCACTTGTGCCTGGTAATCGTCCCCTTCTTCATCGTCCGCTCCGCCTCCGGCTTCACAGCCTTTTTAAACTCTTTCTTACGCATATGCTCCTTGTAGGAATATTTGCGCATATTGCGGGTAGAAAGAAAATATAGAATAAAGTTCAAAAGGGAAGCGATGATTGCCACCTTGCCCACCCAGGAGCTGTAAATAAATTCCGCAATAACTACAACGCCGTAAAAAATGCCAAGCCATTTTATTTTCAGCGGAATGAAGAAATACAGCATCACCTGCGCATCCGGGTAGCTCGCCGCAAAAGCCAGCATAATCGACATGTTAATATAATAGGTGCTGAATAAGCCCGTGCCGAAAACGCCAAAAACAATATTCTGCCCCAGTGCAAAATAAAGGATAAGCGCGCCGATTACGGTAAAAAGAATACCGGAGATAATATAGACATTATAACGGAACGCTCCCCAGGTACGTTCAAGCGCGGTTCCCACAGAATAATAGAAAAACAGCATAATAATGGTAAAAATACTCAGGTCATCCGGCGGGACCAGAATCCAGGTCACAATCCTCCAGACTTGTCCTCGCAGAATGTAATACGGCTCCAATGTCAGATAGTTAAGAAACGCAGGGGTAAACATAGACATCAGATACCCCGCGACATACGTTGCAATGATAAATGCCGAGAAATTACGGATCGCGTACTTTCCGAATTTTCTTTCCATTTTATTTAAGAATTTCATAATCCACCTGTACTTTCTTCGTCCAAAAATCATATTATATTTAATAAAATACATCGGATTTAGTATATTCTTTTACACAATTTTTGTCAATGCAGCCAAAGAACTTTACAATCTTTTCATATTTTAATATAATGTCTAAAGAATTGATTGAGCAGGAGGCATATGACATGGCTGGTTCCACTTTTGGCAAATTATTTCAGATTACTACCTGGGGCGAATCCCACGGCAGGGGTATTGGCGTTGTGCTTGACGGTTGCCCCGCAGGGCTTGCCCTTTCAGAAGAAGATATCCAAAAATTCCTTGACCGCAGGAAACCGGGACAGAGCCGGTTTTCCACCCCCCGTAAGGAGGATGACTGCGTTGAGATCCTCTCTGGCGTCTTTGACGGCAAAACGACCGGAGCCCCCATTTCAATGATAGTTTTCAACAAGTCTCAGCGCTCTTCCGATTATAAAGAAATTGCCGGGTACTATCGTCCCGGACATGCAGATTATACCTTTGATTTGAAATACGGCTTCCGCGATTATCGCGGCGGCGGGCGTTCCTCTGCGCGCGAGACGATTGCCCGCGTAGCTGCCGGGGCAGTTGCGGTCAAAATCCTTGCGCAATTGGGCGTGCGCTTTATCACCTATGTGCAGTCGATCGGTCCTGTAGCGTCTGATCCTGCCAGATTCGATCCGGCGCAAATTGAAGCAAATCCTCTGCACATGCCGGATAAGGACGCGGCCGACGCCGCCTGCGCCTATCTTGACCAGTGCCGCAAGGACGGCGATTCCGCCGGCGGCGTGGTCGAATGCATCGTGGAGCATATGATACCGGGGCTTGGCGATCCCGTATTCGACAAGCTCAGCGCCAACCTTGCCAAAGCGATTTTCTCCATCGGAGCCGTGAAGTCCTTTGAACTCGGAGACGGCATCGCCGTTTCAAACGCAAAAGGCAGTGAAAATAACGACGCTTTCCTGCCCGCGCCGGATGGAAAAATCAAAAAAGCAACCAACCACTCCGGCGGAACGCTGGGCGGTATTAGCGATGGCAGCAGCCTCTGCCTGCGGGTCGGCTTCAAGCCCACCCCCTCCATCTCTGCTACCCAGCATACCGTGACAAAAGACGGCATGCCAATTGACGTCAATATCAAGGGGCGCCACGATCCGGTTATCGTCCCCCGCGCCGCCGTCGTTGTCGAATCTATGGCTGCGCTTACGATCGTTGATGCGCTCTTTTGCAATATGCATGCCACGATGGATGGCGTAAAAGACTTTTACAGATAAAAAAGTGCCTTACATCTTCTTCATGGAGAAGATGACAGGGCACTTTTCCTGTATGCTTTTTATCCTTCACAGCCTTCGCAATGCTCTTCTTTTTTATCCTGCTGCTCCTGTACTTCCCCAAGCCTGGAGATCAGGATGCAGTTCGGTGTCTCTATCTTGATCGGCTTTCCCTTCATCACGATCGTACCTTTGTCATAATGGATCGTAAAGAAGCGAATCTCATTGGACTCATGGTTCAGCGTTACCAGCGTCTTCTCATCCGGGAACACCTCAATATCCTTCGGATACTTTCCGCTGATCGGCAGGATACATATTTTACTTAACCTGCCGTTTTCCTGATCGATGCTGTAGATTGCCGCGCTGTTCTCGCCTGCCGTAGAAGTATACAGATATTTCCCGCTGGGAGAAATCTTGAGCCCGGAGCTTGCGCAGCCAATCTCCTGCTTATCCATGCGCGGATCCACCTTCTGGATCAGCTCAAACTTCGGTACCTTACCGCTTCCGTCATACGAATATACCAAAATCTCATTGCTGAGCTCACAATTTACATAGGCAAATCTTCCGTCCTTGCCGAAACGGATAATCCGCGGGCCCGATTCCAGATCACAGCGCACAATATCCAAAAGCTTTAATTTGCCATTATTCGGATTCACCTTATAGATATTAATATGATCGATGCCGCAATCCACAACACAGAGGAACTTTCCATCCGGCGTTGGCATCACACAACTGATATGCGGTCTGAAGTTGCGCTCTGCAACGCTGAATAACCCCTTATGGAAAATCCCGTCCATCACGCTTCCAAGCCTTCCGTCCCTGTGTGTGTGCACGACCGTTACTTTCCCATCATGATAGCCGGCAACAAATAAAAATTTACCCTGCTGGTCTGTCGAAAGGAAACAGCCCCGCATGCCATCGATCCCTACTTTATTGATCGCCGTCAGGTCGCCGGTCTCCTGGTTAATCTTCAGCACCTCTACGCCCTCGTCGGCAATCGAGTAGAGATACTTGCCATTTGTAGACTTTGTGATATGGGAAGCGTTATTGACCAGCGCGACCGCCCGCTCTGTCATATATCCGTTTTCCACGTCCAGATCATAGACATGGATCCCCACGCTGCTCCCATGTGTATAAGTCCCTACATACGCTACATATTTTGCATCTTCCATTTTGTACATCCCTTCCTGTTTCCATTTTCTGTAATCATGTAAACAATGTACTTTTAACTGAGTATACCATAAGCCCCGCCATTTGTTAATAAAAAACTTGCAAATAATTGCAAAATGGCATTCTTCCGCTCATAATTGCAGAAATGCCGGTATATTTAAAAGCCCCCATCCCTGCCGGTTATGCTCCAGCCCTAAATCCATTGCCGACTCCCGCAAACGCATCTTTACTTCCACATTCGAAAGCCACGGCTCCTTCGAAAGGAGCAGGGCGACCGCGCCCGATACCATCGGCGTCGCCATAGAAGTCCCGCTCTTTCTGCAGTAAAATCCCTTCTTCTGCAAAAACATATGGCTGCAGGAGACAATGTCGGTGCCGGGCGCTACAATATCCGGCTTACACACACAGCTCCTGGTCGGTCCCCGCCCTGAATAGACCGGACGCCTCTCATCCGAAGAACCCACCGTGATTACTTTCCTGCTGTTGCCCGGCGCCGTAATCGTCTGCGCCTGCGGTCCCATATTCCCGGCGGCAACAACTACGATAATTCCCGCATCCCATGCCTCCTCCACCGCTTTCACCAGCTCTTCATCCTTTTTATCTCCTTCCCGGACCGTCCCCACCGAAATATTTAAGATGCGGATACGAAACTTTTGCCGGTTCGCCAGGACCCAGCGGATGCCGGCGATCACATCCTCCCTCTTGCCGTTGCCGTAACGGTCCAATATCTTTAAATGTACGATATTTGCCTTTGGCGCGATCCCGCAATATGCAGAATTCATCCTGCCGCTGCCCGCAAGGATCCCGGTCACATGTGTGCCATGTCCGTAATCATCGTATGCGCCCGCCCTGTGATTGATAAAATCATAGAACCCCGCCACACGTTCCCGGTAATCCGGGTGTCCTGCCGCAATTCCCGTGTCCAATATTGCCGCTGTGATGTCCTGTCCCCATATTCCTTTATTCCATGCTTCTTCCGCCTGAAGAATCTTAGCTGCACGATTCATATTTACCTCCATACTGTTTTGCCGGCAATATCGCCCAAATATTTTTTCAGCCTTATAACATACTATATGTTCTTTCGCTTACTTCGGTATTGCGCCGCATAGAGCAGAACCTTTTTCCCGGAAAACGATATACTAATCAAAAAGCAGGTAGATTATGCCCGAAACATCGTTACAGGGAATGGTCATGTCTGAGGACTATGCAGACCTGATTCTCCCGATCCAGACATCCGATGAAATGTTTCTTGAAACCTACCAGGCGATGGGAGCGCAGATCTTCGGCGCCAGGCTCGGCGCTATCCACGCCCCGCTCACCTCGCGGAATATGTGGGAATCCATAAGCTATTCGCAGATCCCCAAGCTTTATACTCTCCTTGACACGACAAGCCTGGAAGCCTCCGGTATTCTCCGTGTACAATCACAGCCCTCTCTCGGCTACGAGGGTGAAAACGTCCTTATTGGGTTCATCGATACAGGCATTGATTACACTCTTGATGTTTTTCGTACTTCGGACGGACGAACCCGCATTTTGGGAATCTGGGACCAGAATCTCCCCTCCGAAAATCCGCCATATACGATGGGCTACGGCGCCGCCTATACCAGTGCGGAGATCAACGCCGCCCTCGTCTCACAGGACCCTCTCGCGATCGTCCCCGCCGGCGATCCCGACGGACACGGCACTTACCTCGCCGGAGTCGCCACAGGCAGCGCCGATACTGTCCATTCCTTTATCGGAGCCGCCCCCAAAAGCGCCATTGCCATGGTAAAATTAAAACCTGCAAAACAATACTTAAAAGATTATTTTCTCATTAGAGAGGACGCGATTGCCTATCAGGAAACGGACATTATGATGGGGCTTCGCTATCTTCTGAGCCTCTCTGTGGATTATCAGCTTCCTCTGGTCATCTGCCTGGGGCTTGGCACCAACCAGGGCGATCATAACGGCAGCTCTCCACTGGACAGACTATTAAACTTTTTCGTGGATTATCAGGGATGCTTCTGCGTTGTGGCAGGCGGCAATGAGGCGGGAATGGCGCATCATTTTTATAACGATTCCGACATGTTCTCCGAACAGTCCGTAACGGAAATTCTCGTAGACCCTGTCGATACCGGTTTTTGCCTGGAAATCTGGGCGGACTCTCCCAGCCTCTACGGCGTCTCGATCACTTCGCCCCTCGGGGAAGTGATTCCCCGCATTCCGCCCCGGCAGGGCTTGAGCAGCCTCTATAATTTTGTGGCGGAGCGGACCATTCTGGAAATAAAATATGAAATTGCAGAATACTCCTCCGGCGCTCAATTAATTTTTTTGCGCTTTATCAATCCCACCCCCGGCATTTGGCGACTGACCGTTTCCAATACCGGGCAGCCGCTTGGTTCCTATCATATGTGGCTTCCCATCACTGGTTTCATCTCCGATGGGACGGTATTTTTGTCTCCCAATCCTTACACGACTCTGACTTCCCCTTCCGCTGCCGATTCCGTGATAACGGTTAGCACCTACAACGCCTATACCGGAAGCCTCTATATCCGTTCCAGCAGAGGGTTTACCAGAAACAACGCCATCAAACCCGATCTCGCCGCCCCCGGTGTGGAAGTCTACGGTCCCGCTACCAGCAGCGGAAAAACCCTGCCGCTTCTGACTCCCTTCATCCGGGTATCCGGTTCCTGCGCAGCGGCAGCCATCACAGCCGGAGCGGTCGCCCTTCTGATTAACTGGAGCTTTGACCGCTCCTATCCTTTTTCCGGGATTATCAGCAACCGCTCCATCAAAAACTATCTGACCCGTGGCGCCATCCGCCAGCCGGGCCAGTCTTACCCCAACCGTGAATGGGGGTACGGAACTCTGAATTTGTATCACGTTTTTGAATCTCTGATGTAACACTTCCCTCCGCCTTTGCATAATGTGAAGTGTAAAGAAAATTCATGGAGGAATTAACATGAGTGATTTAACAGCAACAAACTGTGGATGCAGTTGTGACAACGGATGCGACAATGGATGTGGCAACTCCTCTTCTTTATTCGGAAACGGAAGCTGCGGATGCTCCATTCTCTGGATCCTGATCCTTCTGAGCGTTTTCTGTAATGGAAGCTGCGGCAACGGATGTTCCAACAACAGTGGATTATTCGGCGGCAACAATAGCTGCTGGCTGATTATCCTGCTGCTTCTCTTCTGCGGCGGCGACAACGGATGCGGATGCGGTTCTATCTTCTAAACCGCCCTCTTCTTAAAAAGGAGTCTCTTTTTCGAGACTCCTTTTCTATTACAGCCCTAAGTCCCGGCGCCGGGACGTCTTCTTTACAGACTCCGGCCTACTTTTCTGATACGCCGCCGGCTGGTTTTCCCTGCTATTTCCCATACCCTTCACCTTTCTTCCGGCTTCCTTTGACGCCAGGCGCTTCAGGCATTCCTCGTCTACTTCATAAAATGCATTTCCGTCAATCACAATATGCGTTCCCATCTGTATCCCTCCTTTTGGCTTATTCATAACGTCCTATTCTATTCTATGAAAGAAACACACAAATGGTATTTTACGGAATAAGAGCATTCCTTTTTGCATATATTGCTAAAAATGATTCTCGGAGTTCATATGGAAGAAACCGGAAAAATCCCCATGACAGCCGTAGACCGCATTGCCGACGGCAACGGGCTGCAGATGATAAAAGCAGCGATCCCTTATTTTCCTGCCGCGCTCCAGCGGTCCTTATCTGTTTATATTAAAATGATGGAAATGAATAATGTGATTTCCTACTACAGCAATCCTGTCCACGCATGTTCTGCCCCCTCGGATGCCCCCGATGCGGAGGCACTGCTTAATGACCTGCGCAACTATGGCAATGACACGCAGCGGCAATCCCTCGATCAGATTCTGAATTTTGTGCATACACTGAAAATGTACCAGGAATATAAAGAGATATTATGAAAGGAGCTGCAAAATGGACACGAATGGAAATCATGAAAACAACACCCCCGGAAACGATTGGGTGAATAACCCCGCTCTTAAAAATATTGACGCTGCCAAGCTTCAAATGCTTTTATCTATGGCAGAGCAGGGCAAAGGGTTGTCGCAAAAAGAGCTGCTGCCATTTCTCATGACAGCAGCCTCCAACTCCAAATCCGGCGGTACTTCTTTTTCAAAGAATGAGACGGATCTCATTTTAGATGTGCTCAAACAGGGGAAATCTGCCGAAGAAATTGCCCGCATTGACAAGGTACGCACTCTGATCCAGATGATGAAATCCAGATAACTTATGCTTCATCCTCCAGAATACACTCCCGCAGCATGGTCAATGCCTTCACTACCGCATTTTCCCTGATTTTAGCCCGTTCCCCTTTAAAATGGAACTCATTGACGGTAATCTTATTATTGTAAGAGCACGCCATATAAACCAGTCCGACCGGCTTATCCTCCGCCGTCGCCGGACCGGCTATCCCGGTCAGGGAAATACAGACATCCGCGCCCGTAATAAAAGCGCCGTTCTTCGCCATCTCCTTCGCCGTCTTTTCGCTAACTGCGCCATAATCCTTCAACGTGCTCTTCTTAACATCCAGAAGCTTTCTTTTGGCGCGGTTGCTGTACGTAACGAAGCCCTGCTTGAAGACTTCAGAAGCGCCGGGAACATTCGTAAAGCGCGCAGAAAGCATTCCCCCTGTAATCGACTCCGCCGTTGTAAGGGTCAGCTCCCGCTCCTTTAACATCCCGATTACCGCTTCTTCCAGCGTCACATGCTCCTCCAGCGTATAAACATGGCTGCCGAACCTGTTTTTTAATTCTCGCACCATCGGCTTAACCAGCTTCTTTGCTTCCTTCTCATCGACTGCCTTCGCTGTGACACGCAGATGTACCTCTCCTGTCTTGGCATACGTGGCGATGGTCGGATTTGTCTGCGTATCGATCAGATCCCGAATCTGCGTCTCTACCATGCTCTCGCCCACGCCGCAGAGCTTCACCATTACGGAGTAAATAATCTCCGGCTGAAGCCTGTTCAGATAGGGAAAAATATCCCGTTCAAACATCGGCTTTAATTCTCCGGGAGGCCCCGGAAGCAAAATCACCGACTTCCCGTTCTCCTCAATAATGATGCCCGGAGCGGTACCATTATGGTTGTCTACCACAATACACCCCTGCGGAACCATTGCCTGTTTCCAGTTATTATCTGTGATTTTACCTATCCTGCTGTTTTTAAAATATTCGGCAATCCGTTCTTTGGAGTGGGCATCCTCAACCAACTCTCTCCCCATCACCTTTGCCGCCACTTCTTTTGTGAGGTCATCCTGGGTCGGTCCCAAGCCGCCGCTTAAAATTACCACGTCTGAACGCCCGATTGCGGTCTTTAAAACTTCGGATAAACGCTCCTCATTATCCCCCACCGATGTCTGATAATGCAGCGAAAGCCCTAAGAGCGCGCATTTCTCAGAAAGATAAGCGGCATTCGTATTCACAATGTTGCCCAGCAGGATTTCAGTTCCCACAGAAATCAATTCTACTATCATGATTGCTCTCCTTATGTTATGATTGTATTGACAAAACCTGTTTGTTTTTCCAGATATAGTCTACCAGAGAAATCACCGTCAGCGCCAGCGCCAGCCAGATAAACAGGGTTTCCAGAATGGAAAAAATGCCTCCAAACCTGGCGATCAGCAGGATAATCATTATCATCTGCGCAGTTGTTTTGAACTTGCCCCACCAGCTCGCAGCAATCACGATCCCGTTATCAGACGCTAACAGCCTAAAGCCGCTGATGGCAAATTCCCTGCTGATAATCACAATGGCAATCCACGCCGGAAGCCTCCCAAGCGCGGTAAGGCAGATCAAAGCCGCCCCTACCAGCATTTTATCCGCCAGCGGATCCATAAATTTTCCAAAGTTTGTCACCAGATGATCCTTTCTTGCAAGATATCCGTCCAAAAAATCCGTCAGGCTTGCGATGATGAAAATTGCCAATGCCAGGAACCTTCCCTTGCCTGTACCGTCAATCTGCATGAGAACCACAAACGGGACAATCAAAATTACTCGCGCAACTGTCAGCTTATTCGGTAAATTCATTTTCCAACACTCCTATCAAATCATATTCCAAAGCACCGGTAATCCTTACTTTTACAAAATCGCCGGATATCAGCGTCTCCTGCGTATTGATAAACAGATACCCGTCAATGCCGGGGCTGTCCGCCTGCGTCCTTGCCACGTACGCATTTTCATCCGGCAGATAGCCTTCTACCATCGCCAGCACAGTCCTGCCGACCATCGCTTCATTTTTATCAAACGATACCTCCTGCTGAAGCTCCATCAGCTCAGCCTGGCGTTCTTTCTTTACTTCTTCCTCTATCTGCCCGTCCATAACAGCTGCCGGAGTATCCTCCTCCTGCGAATAGGTAAATACTCCCAGGCGGTCAAACTCCATCTCATCCACAAACGCCATCAGCTCCTCATGGTCTTCCTGCGTCTCCCCGGGAAACCCGGTTATCAGAGTCGTGCGCAGGGCAATGTCGGGGATTGCTGTCCTGAGCTTTTGAATAACGCCAATAAGCTGCTGTTTATTGGTCCTTCGCCCCATCCGCTTTAAAATGCGGTCACTCGCATGCTGAATGGGCAGATCCAGATAATGACAGACCTTTTTTTCCTCGCCAATTACCGCTATCAATTCATCGTAAATCTCCTCAGGATAGCAATATAAAATCCTGATCCAGCGGATTCCCTTTATTTTGCAGAGCTCCTTTATCAGAATGTGCAGGCTCTTTTTCCCGTAGAGGTCTTTCCCATAAAGCGTTGTCTCCTGGGCAACCAGGATCAGCTCCTTCACTCCCTGCTCTGCCAGCTCCCGTGCTTCCGCTACCAGCTTCTCCATCGGCACACTGCGGAAATGACCCCGCACCTTCGGAATGATGCAGTAAGTACAGCGCTTATCACAGCCCTCTGCAATTTTAAGGTGCGCATAGTGCCCGCCTGTGGTAACTACGCGTTTTGCATCCGTCTCCGGCATCCGGTCAATATCACAAAAATCAAGGATTTTCTGTCCCTTTAGCACCGCTTCCACGGTATCAACAATCTCGCCATATGAAGTAGTGCCCAACACCGCATCTACTTCCCGGATCTCGTCTAAAATTTCTTTTTTATACCGCTGTGCCAGGCATCCTGTAACAATCAGCGCCCTGCAGCTTCCCGCCTCACGGTATTTTGCCATTTCCAGAATCGCCTGTACACTTTCTTCCTTCGCATCCTGGATAAAGCAGCAGGTATTAACCACAATAATGTCCGCCTCTGTCTCTTCATCCGTTATGGAATATCCTTTTTTTGTCAGAAGCCCCAGCATCTTTTCCGAATCCACAAGATTCTTGTCACATCCCAGGGATATAAACAATATTTTCATGTTCTCTCCTGCTCTTCTGTAATCTCTGCCACTTCCGTGCTGTCTTCGCTGATTACTTCCGCTTCCCCGGCAACATCCGTCACCTCATAAGGCGCAGGGCTGCCCTTCCCCTTTTTCAGCTTCTTCATCGCATGCCCAAGCCAGAAGATCCCAATGAGATTCCCGAGCCCGTCAAAAATCAGGGAAACGCCGATGATCTTGGCAATAAAGCCCGTCTTTTGTTCCTCAAACGGGTTAGCGATCAACAGCACGCCCATAATGAAAAGCACGAGCGCCCAAACCAGCATGAGAAACCATTTCTCAGCCTGCAGCTTTTTCAGGTCAATCGCATCCTGCAGCTTCACCATCGCCCCCAGAAGGGCAACGATCCCCATCGCAAAGGGAATGATCTCCAGCACATAATCCAGTTTGAGCAGGATATAAGCGCCTGTGGCAATGCCGATTACTCCCAGAACCATCTCCGACTGCATGACTCCCTGCAGCCTCTCCTTCGTAAAATACAATATCAGGTATGTTCCGCCAAAGATCAGCATGCCGATGCCAAACACATAGCAGAAAGTCTTTACCGATATATCCGGCCATATAATCAGCACAAGCCCCAGTACAATGTAGGCAACCGATAACACGCAAAAACTTTTCTTTACACTTCTGACCTCATTCATATTCCTGCCTCCCGATGATATCACTGTGTACTGTCCTGCTCCGATTATTCTTCTGCCGCAGCTTCCACAGTCTCCTCTGCCACTGCCTCAGCCTCTGTCACTGCCCCTGCCAGTACGCCGTCTTCTGTCTCTGCCTCTTCTTCCGTCTCCGGCTCAATTCTGAGATAGCCCTTCTGCAGCTCATCTACAGCGATGCTCAGCGGCTTGTAAATCTTTGGTGCGGACATCGGCTGTTTGCCGTCGATAATCTGCCTTGCCCTCTTTGCCGTGGCAAGTACAATGGAGTAGCGGCTGTTAACTACCGGAGTATCCGCGTCCTCCGATTCGCTGTTTACAATTTTAAGTAATTCTGTGTAAGATGGGTGTAACATAAATTTTTCCTCCTGCTCTCTATTTTTTAAATCTATTTAAATCTTTTCTCAGATTTTCCAGAAATTCCCGGTTGCGATACATGCGGTAATGCTCTCCCTGAATAATGCCGTGCGTTTCCTCCACGCACGTTTCCAGGTCGTCATTTACGATCAGGTAATCATACCGCTCGATAAATTCCGCTTCCTCGACAGCCCGCTTCAGCCGCTGAGCGATCATATCCGCAGTCTCCGTCGCGCGCCCTTTCAGCCGTTTTTCCAGGATATCCGCATCCGGCGGAACCAAAAACAATAACAGCGTATCCGGGTAACGCTCCTTGATCTTTAACGCGCCCTGTATCTCAATCTCTAAAATAACGTCCTTTCCGGCTTCGAGCTGCTGCTTTACATAAGCCTTCGGCGTACCATAATAATTCCCCACATACTGTGCGTATTCTACCAGCGCGCCATCTTCGATCATTTGCTCAAATTCCGCTTTCGTCTTGAAAAAGTAATCGACGCCGTCTTCCTCTCCCTTTCGCGGCGCCCTGGTCGTCGCCGAAACCGAAAGCGCATAATTGTCATATTTTTCCAGAAGGGACTTCACAAGACTTCCCTTACCTGTACCGGCAAAGCCGGATATCACCAGCAGGATCCCTTTACGCTTCATCTGCTTCTCCTTTTCCATCCTCATAATTTAAATGAAATCTCTTCGCCAGCGTATCCGGCTGCAGTGCAGACAGTACAATATGGTCTTCCTCCGTGATAATCACGGATTTCGTCCGTCTTCCCTGCGTGGCGTCGATCACCCTGCCGATCTGCTTTGCATTCTGGACCAGCCTCTTTACCGGCGCCGCTTCCGGACTTACCACCGCCACAATTTTCGCAGTGTTCACCACATTGCCGAAACCAATATTCATTAATCTTGCCAACTTTATTCCCACCTATTCAATATTCTGGATCTGCTCCCTGACCTTCTCAATCTCCGTCTTTAAATTGATTGCCAGATTCGATGTTTCCAGGTCATTTGCCTTCGACAGGATCGTATTTGCTTCTCTGTTCATCTCCTGGGCAATGAAGTCGAGCTTTCTTCCGATGCTCCCACCGCCTTCTAACGCGGTACGCATCCCCTCGATATGGCTTCGAAGCCGAACCGTTTCCTCATCTGTGCAGATCTTATCCGCAAACAGGACCACCTCGGCGGCAAGCCTGCTCTCTTCTATCTGCGTATCTCCCAGAAGCTCTTTTACCTTATTTGCAAGCTTTTCGCGGTATGCCTCCATAATCTGCGGGAAACGCGCCTCAATCGCGCTCACATCCCTCAGCATGCCGTCCAGCTTCTCAAAGATATCCTTCTTCAGCGCCTCTCCTTCCCGGATCCTCGCCTCCACAAACTGCTCGCTCGCGCCCCGCAGCGCCTTCTCCAGCGCCGCCCATATCTCCTTTTCATCCGCCGCCTGTTCCTCCATCGTGAGGACCTCCGGGCATCTGGCAAGATCCGTCACTTTTACATTGTCTTCCAGTTGGAATGCCTGCGCCATCCGCCGGTAATACTTCACATATTCTGCGGCTATACTTTCGTTATATTTCAGGGAAACATTCTCTTCCGTAAAATCTTCGTATGTAATAAAGACATCCACCTTCCCCCGCTGGATATACTCTTTCAGAAGCGTACGGATAGCCGATTCAAAAAAACTAAGCTTTTTGGGCATCTTGATCCCCACGTCAAAATATCTGTGGTTCACTGCCTTCATTTCTACCGTAAATTTACGGTTCCCCTGCAGATTCTCACATCTGCCAAACCCCGTCATACTTTTAATCATCTTTTTTCTCGCTTTATTTAGATTGTGGCAAAATCATCCACGTTAAATTATTATAATTCAATTTAATTTCCCAGTCAACGCTAATATGGAAAAGTCTTCTTAAC
>CAZAQD010000030.1:0-24951 GCA_964487425.1 uncultured Marvinbryantia sp.
AAAAAATCAAAATCTTCATTTTATCAGATTTGTTGCGTCTATTTGCGTGATATTTGGACATTCTTTTCCTATAACAAGAGGGAATTCATCAGATGAGTGGATGATAAAGCTAACAAACGGTCAATTAAGCTTTGGAATGTTGGCGGTGTCCGTATTTTTCCTGATTGGGGGGGGCTAATATCTAAAAGTGTTGAGCGGTTACAGACAGGAAAGGCATATTTTAAAGCGCGTATTTACAGAATATTTCCGCCATTAATTTTGGTAAATGTTTTGACGGTATTTTTGGGAGTGTTTTTCTCAAAATATTCAGCATTAAGATATTTTAGTATGATAACAACCTGGAAGTATTTATTAAACAGTATTTTTATTCTTGTTCATGAGTTACCAGGGGTTTTTATAGATAATCCTTATTTACCGACGGTCAATGGCTCTTTATGGACTTTGCCGGTAGAATTTCTTTGTTATATTGCTTGTTTTATAATTTTTAAAATAAGTAGAATGGAAAAGAGAAAATTTTTATTCACCATTCCAATTGCAGCTGTTGGCTTTATATTAATGAATCTGTGCGGTAATATTATCCCTATGATTCAAGCAACGGTACGCCCATGTTTATTGTTTTATATAGGAATAGGGTATTGGGTGTTTAGGGATGACATTGAGTTGAGTTTAAAGTGGATGATAATTTCGTCAATGGGTTTTGTGGTGACGGTTATATTAAATGTGGCAATTGTTGGAACGGTTATATTTTTTCCATATATGTTATTTATGATTTGTTTTGGAGCAAAACAAGTTTCGGCGCGACTTGGGAAATTAGGAGATTATTCGTATGAAATTTATCTCTGGGGCTTTCCGGTGCAGCAGGCAACCGTTTATTGTGGCGGTGGAAATATGAGTCCATATTTGAATTTTCTAATTGCTGTGCCGATAACGATCATACTAGGGATTGTTACGCATTCTTTTGTGGAAAAAATAGAAGAATGTTTTTTGAGAAAATGACACATCTATTGACATTAAAAAAGAGGAGCGTAGTATATAATTTGCAGTTAAGGACAGTATGAGGAGTATTATGGAAATATTAGATGAGACAAATCACACCTTTGCCATCTGCGCATATAAAGAAAGCCCATATCTGGAAGAATGTATTTTGTCATTAAAGAATCAGACGGTGAAAAGCAATATCATCGTTGTGACATCTACGCCCAACGTTTATATTGAAAACATGGCAAAAAAATACGATTTGCCATATATCATAAACACAGGTGAGGGCGGTATTACACAGGACTGGAATTTTGGATATGCTCATGCAAACAGTGAGTATATTACGATTGCGCATCAGGATGATGTATACAAAAAAGAGTACCTTTCAGAAGCGCTGCAGATGCTGAAGAAATCTCAGCGTCCTTTAATCTTTTTCAGTGATTATTGCGAAATTCGAGATGGCAGGGATGTTACGGAGAATCGGCTTCTAAAGATAAAACGGATGATGCTTTTGCCATTGAGGGTAAAAAGGTTGCAGAAATCCAGATGGGTCAGACGGAGAATTTTATCTTTGGGGTCACCGATCTGCTGCCCGTCAGTTACGTTTGCGACGGAGAATCTGCCGGAAGTGATTTTTAAAGATGGATTCCGCGCTTGTGAGGATTGGGAAGCATGGGAGATGATATCAAAGCTGCCGGGAGAATTTTTGTATTCACCGAAGGTACTAATGGGACACCGGATACATGAAGGTTCCGAGACATCAGCGATTATAGGCGATAATATGCGTTCAAGTGAAGAATATAAGATGTTTTGTAAATTCTGGCCCAAAGGAATTGCCAGGATATTGACGAAAGTGTATGCAGGGGGACAAAAGTCAAACCAACTGGAGTAAAAAGGAGAATCATGAAAAAACTAGTCATTATACCGGCTTATAATGAGCAGGGGAGTATACGGGAAACGATTGCGGATATTAAAGAAAATGCACCGGATTTTGATTATATCGTAGTCAATGATTGTTCAAAGGATGATACTTTGCGGGTGTGTATAGAGAATGACATAGAAGTGCTGAATCTTCCTGTCAATCTTGGGATTGGAGGTGCAGTTCAGACTGGATATTTATATGCATTAAAGAATGAATATGACATTGCGGTTCAATTTGACGGTGATGGGCAGCATGATGCAAAGTACCTGGGGATAATGGCGGATACTTTGGTTCGCGAACAGGCTGATATGGTGATTGGTTCGCGTTTTATAGATAATGAAGGGTTTCAGTCTTCGGGCATCCGCAGAATGGGAATTGGCTTTTTTGCTTTTATGACAAGATTTTTGTTTGGAAAAAAGATTACAGATGCGACTTCAGGAATGCGGATGTGCAACAGAAAGGTAATAGAACTTTTTGTTAAGGATTATCCCAGAGATTATCCTGAGCCAGAGACGGTATGCAGGCTTTTGCGCAAGAAATGTAAGGTGGTGGAAGTTCCGGTAATGATGAGAGAGAGAAGTGCGGGAGTGTCTTCTATCTCGATGAAGAGATCTGTATACTATATGATAAAGGTGACGCTTGCTATACTGATTGAGAGGATGAGGTGAGAAGATGGCAGTTAGAATGCAGGTAATACTTTTGATAATATGGGTGGTTGTGTTGGGTGTTATCATTGAAATGGTGAAGAGAAGGCAGCTCGAATTGAAATATGTCCTGACATGGCTTGGATGTGATGTGGTATTGATTATTTTCACCTGTTTTCCCAGATTGATGAATTGGTTTTCGAGGATATTAGGTGTTCATTCACCTATGAATATGATTTTTTTCCTGGGAATTCTTGTGTTGATTCTCATTTGTTTTTCATTAACAATTGCATTGTCGAGGGTAACTGCAAAGGTGAGGCGCATTGCCCAGGTAATTGCAATGCTGCCGGAGGAAGTGCAGACTGAGATTTTAAAAGAGCTGCGTGACAATACAGAACAAAAGGTGAAGAAGCTTTGAGCAGGAAAAAGAAAATACATGTAATATATATTTTTTATATCATAATCTGTATTCTGCTTACCAGCTATCAGGCAACCCGGATGACGGAACAGGTGCGGGCAGATAACTACGGTCTGTCTACAGATGATACAGTGGAATTGTCTGCAGATTCCGTGGTTGCAGTAGAGTTTGAGGTGACCGGCGATAGCATGCAGGGTATCAGTGTGAAATTTCAGTCGGAAAACCAGTTTCAGAGTGAGATGTTAACAGCATCTCTTTTTGACTTTGAGACAGATGAGTTACTGGCGTCTGATACGGTTGCCTTAAAAAATGAAAGAATACAGAATAAAGATGGCGGCTCTGCGATCTACTTTGAGCTTCCGGCGGAGGGCGCGCAGGGGAAAAAGGTGCGTCTGGAATTTACGCTGACAGGAGAAGATGTCCGGGCGCTGCCTTCTTTGGTTGTAAGTGAGAGCAAAGTATCCGATTCGGTACTGACAGTGGATGGCAAAGAGGCGGGTAGGAATCTGGTATTTTCTGTGCGTTATAGCGAGGGCGATAGCCGGGATATTGTCGGCGCAGTGATGGATGGGCTGCTGTGGATTTTTGGTGGAACGCTGATTTTTGCATATTTGTGGACGAAAGAGAAGTATCCGAAGACGGCGGCGCGTGAAAAATCGAAAGCAGAGAGAGAAGTCGGGACGCGCCCATGTTGGCACAGGAAGGTATTGGGATATGTATTTTTGATCGGATGTCTGGGCTTTGTATTTATTTACGTATATAAATTCAGCGTTTCGCCGGTCATCTATGAGCGTAAAGTAAAAGAGGTGGCACTGAGCAGGGCGGACAGCGGTGAGACTGTACTTACGAAGAACAGCGAAGAAGTAAAGAGGACGTTTACTTGCAGTAAGGATAATTTTTCGGCGGTTATGATTGATGTGGCAGCGGCAGATTTATCAGAAGATGCCAAACTGCGTGTGGTGGTGACGGACACAGCTACCGGACGGGAGCTGGCGCAGATGGTGGAGAGCCTGAAGGGCAGCGACGAGAAAAATAAAAGATTGACTGTGCAGTTGAATGAGACGCTGGAGGATTCCGATGAGCGCGGGATAGAAGTTATATTAACGCCGGTTGATTTTGGAAATACGAAAGTGGAAGTGACAAAGATTTCGGCGGAATATGGCAATGTGTTTTTCCTGAAAAAAATGTTTGCCGTTTTGTGTGTATTGCTGCTTGTGTTTGCGACGGTGATTTATGGGGTGAGTTTTGTAAAATGGCCCTCTATGGAAAAAGCTTTTGCAGCGGCAGCTCTGATTATGGGTGTGATTATGAGCCTGGTGATTGGGCTGGATACGGTTCCTGATGAACCGTCGCATATTGATACGGCTTATGCCGTTTCGAATGAACTGATGGGAGTTGAGGAAAGTACCAGACCGGGATATATTTATAAGCGCGCCTGCGATATTGATATGGCAGCGGAAGAGAAACAGTCGCTGAATGCCTATTCGTATGAGCGGCTTTACCGTCAGCTTTTTACACGGGCAGGGGACGAGGAATTGGTGGAATGCGCGGTTCGCAGCAATTTGAATAATGCGGGCAAAATTTATTATTTACCGCAGGCGTTGGGGATTACGGCAGGACGCCTGTTAGGGCTTGGCATGATGCCGACGATGATGCTTGGACGATTATTTTCATTGATCGCTTATATATTGATTACGTATTTTGCGGTAAGAAAGCTGCCGGTAGGGAAATTGTCATTGTTTCTGATCGCAACTTCACCGATCACTTTGCAGCAGGCAGCGTCGTTTTCGTACGACGGGATGATTAATGCTGTGGCGTTTTTATATGTAAGCTATTGCATCTATGCGATCTATAGTGATAGCTGCCTGAAAGAGTGGGATATGCTGGCGCTGGTTGTTACCGGCTGTATGGTCGCGGATGTCAAGGGCGGCGTCTACGTGGCGTTATGTCTGCTTCCGCTGGCGGCGGTTTGGATCCGAAAGGGATTAGGGAGCAGGCAGAAATGGAGCATGGCGGCGCTGAGCGGAGTGATGCTGTTTGCGTTTGTCGGTAAGCGCTTTGCATCCATTGTGGGACGGTTTATGACGGTGCAGGGAACGGTGACCGGAGGAGCTGCCAGTACAGAAATCTACACGTTTGGCTATCTTTTGAAGCATCCGCTCTATTTTATTGGTATGTTTGTAAATACTTTTTATAAGCAGGGTGATTCTTATCTGAGAAATCTGCTGGGGGGCAATCTGGGCTGGCGGGAAGTGAATCTTAACTGGACGGTTATATTTGGATTTTTGTTGGTGGTTTTGCTCTCCTGTGTAGCGACAGAGCAGGAGAAACAGATTGGCGTGAGGGATAAGATATGTTTTGGCGGCATTTCTTTTGCTGCGTTTTGTTGTGTGGAGTTGTCGATGCTGCTGGTGTGGACGCCGGTTACGTATCAGTATATAACTGGTGTGCAGGGAAGGTACTTTCTGCCGTTCTTTCTGTTGATTTTACTGGTTCTGCGGGGTTCTGTTATAAGCTTGCGAAGGAAGATTGACCGGCAGTTGGTGTTTGCGGCGGGGATGTTGAACATTGTTGCGGTGCTGCAGGTAATACAGAAGGCGCTGGGATAATATCGGATAAAAAGGAAATCGTTTGTTTATTTGGTGAGTGGAGTTTTAGCATCGGATATGGCTCGGATATTCTTGCGGCGCTGAATTATTATGTATGGAGGTAATCCTGACGGCGCTTTATGTATTGCTGCGATTATGGAGGTTATACGGTTCACTCATACCAAAAAGCTTAATGACAACAATGGACAGGAGACACAGGCAATGGACGAGCGCATTACGCTTTTGACGTTTGACAGAAAGGCTCCGCAGTGCTGGCGGGAGCTGACAGAAAAATTAAAGACAGTAAAGACTCCGTATGTGATGATGCTTCAGGAGGGAGATAAATTCCTGGCAGATGCATTGGAGAGGGTATGCGCTTTTTTGGATGCCCAGGGAGAGACGCTGGATGTGGCAATGATGAAATGCTCCTACCAGGGCAGAAAAGGAATGCCGCAGGCGGCGGGAGCGTCCGTGGAGAAGGCGGCGGGGATTGTCTGCTCTCTTGAAAAGAGGGAGGATGTAGAGAAAATCCCGTTTTTTACGGAGGCTGTAGCGCTGCGGACGGAAGCTGCGCAGGCGGAAGGCTTTGATGAGAGCAACGGTTATGAGACGTGGGAGGAATACCTTTACCGGGTTCTCGGGCGGAAGAAGAAGATCGGCTATGTGCAGTATGCGGTGATGCTGGCGTCATTTCCGGCAAAGAGCAGCGAGGCGCGCAATAAGGATAATATCAAAAAGGACTGGTATCTGAAAACGGCGAAGGACCATTTGCTGCCGCTGGTGAAACGATATCGCAGCGAGTGCGGCAAAGTGCCGCCTTTTATCCAGAGCCGGATAGTATATGAACTGAAGATACGGTTTGAGAGCAATAAAAACAGGGCGGTCAAATATGCTCTGACGGAAGAGGAAAAAGAAGAATTTTTTGGATTGTGCCGGGAAATATTACAGGATATAGATGATATATGGCTAATGCCGGCGGAACATGCCGCCGTCAATAATGCAGAGCTTTCTTATGCGTTATCGAAGTATTTTCTGGAGCTCAAATATGGAGCGGGTCACAGGGCGCGGCTGGAGATGAAAAATCCGACTGTTTATCTGGATCTGGTGAATTGTGAGAAAAATTCCCTTGTGCTGGATTTTTCCTGCGCGGCGTTTTTATGGCAGCGGGAGACGGCAGATGGGGCACGGGAGAATGCCGGGCATCCTGCGGATGATATGCGTTTGAAGGCAATATGGAACGGGCAGGAGATTCCGCTGGAGAAGACGCAGCGCTATGCGGATACCGCTTATTTTGGCAGGCGCGTGTACCGCGATGAGACTTTTCGCCTGACGCTCCCGTGCGATCGCTTAAAGAAGCGGAACCGTTTTGCGTTTATTACAAAAGCGACAGGCGGGAGCCAAGAGCAGAGGGCGCTTACTATTGGTACCAGACGCTATACGTCGAGGATTACGCCAAAGGCGGCAGCGTCTTACTGGTGCTTTGACCGGTATATGATACGCTTCGGTGAGGGAAATGTCAAAAAGGAGATCATTGTAGAGCGTGCCGGTAGAATGAAGCGGATTTTTCAGGAGTGCCGGATGCTCTATGGCATGACGCATGGCAGAGGGCGGGCGCGCAGACCGCTCCTGACAAGGCTGTGGTACTGGCTGTACTGGCCCGTTTATCATAAAAAAAATATCTGGCTGACCTTTGACAAGATCTATAAGGGCGGCGATAATGGAGAATATTTTTATAAATATATGGTAAGCCGCAAGGATACGGATGTCGTACCGGCGTACCTGATGAATGCGGACGCCCCGGACAGAAGGAGGCTGGAAAAAGAAGGCTATCAGCCGCTGATTTACGGAAGTAAAAGGCACCGGATGATGTTCCTTCACGCAAAAATGATTTTTGCCACCCATGCGGGGATTTATAATTTTAACCATATTGCGGAGAAGGAGCTTCCCTATCTGCAGAACCTGATGAATGCGGATGCAGTCTGCATCCAGCATGGATTGTCGGTCCAGAATCTGGAGGACAGCGCCAACCGGGCGTTTAACAATAATAAAAGATATTACTGTGCGTCGAAGTATGAGGTGGAGAATCTGCTGAAGCCCGCTTATGGATATGATGATCCCGAGGCGGTGCGGCTGACCGGCGTGCCGCGCTATGACGGGCTGGTAAACGACGATCAGAAGCAGATCCTGATTACGCCGACCTGGCGCAATTATGTGGCGCTTCCGGCGACAGAGCGCAACAGTACAAGACCGTATTTTGACGGCTTTAAGGAAACGGATTATTTTAAGGTTTATAATGAGCTGATTTCTGATCGGAAGCTGGTGGAGACGGCAGCGCGGACGGGGTACAGGATTCTTTACCTCGTGCACCCCAACATCAGTGCGCAGGCGAAAGATTTTACGGCGCATGAGGGCGTGGAGGTGATTCCGGCGCTGGAGGTGAATTATGAAAAGGTGCTTACGCAGTCAAGCCTGATGGTGACGGATTATACCGGAGTCCAGTTTGACTTTGCATATATGAGAAAGCCGGTGGTCTATTATCATTCGCCGAAGCTTCCGCCGCATTATGAGGAAGGCGGATTCTTCTACGACACACAGGGATTCGGGGAGATCTGTACCTCGCAGGAGGAGCTGGTCGACACGCTGTGCGCGTATATGGAAAACGGCTGCAGGCTGAAACCGTTTTATGAGGCGCGCGAGAATGATTTCTTTGCGTTTGCGGACAGAAATAATTGCCAGAGAATCTTTGAGGATGCATTTTTGTATCAAAAGAGTAAGGAAAATGGGGGAATAGCGCGATGAGCGAGAAAAGAGAGATGATATCCGTTCTCTATATTCCGTCGGGGGATAAGAAAAAAAATCAGAAAACAGAAAGCGTTCTGAAAAAACAGAGCTGCGGCAGGGAGCGCTGCCAGGTGATAAAGGCGAAAGAGGAAGCTTCTTTAGCGGAAGCGTATAACCGTTTTTTAAAAGAGGCGAAGGGAAGTATCCTGACAGTGGTAAATGCCGGAGATACCTTCCCGGAGGATTATTTTGAGCAGGTCATGGATCTTTTTGCCGGGTGTGAGGGGAAGACAGCCCTTGTGATGACGAACAAGGATTATTATTTTGCCGGGGTTCGGCGAAAAAGGCCGTTTTTGCCGGATGAGCTGCCGGAGAAGCGGATTTTGGCGGATATATGGGAACGCCAATCCTGCGACCTGATTCCGATCTTTTGGAACGGGACGTTTATAAAGGCGGATGCCGCCGTGAAATATCCGATGAAGCCGGAGCTTGGGCTGGAAGCGGAAAAGGAGATGCTGCTTCGGTTCACGCTGGACTATCATAAAGTCCTTTATGCACAGGATCTGCTGTATCTTTATGAAACGCCGCGGGATGCGCACCACTATGTATTTCCGGGGGCGCATATGGAAGAGTGGTATTACCAGTCGTTTTCCGACTTTTTTATTCCCTTTATGCAGGAAGTGAAGGAAACGTACGGGGCGGCGCCCAAATACCTTCAATATGTCCTGGCGCATTGCATTGTCTGCCGCCTGGCAGCCAATATGGATAACCGCAACAAGCGTGTGGTGCATGAGGACGGCGAAACCTATATGAGGTCTTTAAGCCCGGCGCTGGCGTACGTGGATGACGATGTGCTGGCGGATGTCTACCATTGCCCCACTTACACGCCGGATCTGCAGCTTCGGCTGCTGCTTGCCAGGCTGAAGAGGAACGACGCCAATCTGCAGTATGATTACTGCGTGGATGGAGATAAGATTGTGGGCAAGCTGCAGGGAGTGCCGTTTTTCACGACGGATGATGTGGAAGCCGTGATCCATTTTATTGAATACAGGGATGGAAAGTGGGAGATTGACTGTAAGATGAAATCCTACTTCCCGCTGGATATCAGCAGTTACTTTGCGGATGTGAACGGAAAGCGTTACGATCTGAAATATGAAGTCCGGTTTTCCCATACGATGTATTTTGGCTGCACAGTATGCAAGAACCATACCTTTCATGTATCCGTGCCGATCGACGCGAAAGCAAAGAAGCAGAATGTAAGCTTCTGGATCGAGTGCGCGGGGAAAAAGGTGAAGCTGCCGCTGAACCTTAAACTTACAACCAGCCGCGTGCCAAACATGGCGCAGTACGGCTACTGGAGATTTGACCGTTTTATTGCCTTTCGGGAAGGCAATGATATCGCGATCAAACAGGCGAGGAAGTGGTATACTTTTTATCGGGAGATGCGCATCTGGCTGGAATGGCTGCAGAGCAGCAAAAAGCAGTCGCTGTATTTTGTGTATCTGCGGATGATGTATTTTCTTACTCATCCGTATTACCGAAGGAAAAGGAACTGGCTGTTTCTCGATAAGATTTACAAGGGAGGGGATTCGTCGGAGTATCTGTATAAATATACGATGAAGCAGAATGACGGTATCCGCAAGTATTATCTGCTGGACGAGAAATCTGCGGATTACAAACGGATGAAGAAAGAGGGCTATCAGCCGCTGCGCAGGGGATCGCTTAAGCATAAACTGGTATTTTTAAATGCGGATATGGTGATCGTCTCCAATTCGACGGTGTTTGCTTTTAACGGGTTCCCGGAGAAGATAGCCGGTTATATAAAAGATTTGACGAGGTTCCATGTCGTATGCGTACAGCACGGGCTGTCGGTGCAGAACATTGCCAGGGCGCAGGCGCGGCTTCGTGATAATACCAGGCTTTATTTCTGCGCCTCCAGGTATGAGATTGAGAATCTTTCCCGTCCGGTTTATAATTATATCGGCTATGATGTATTGCGCTTGACGGGAGTGCCGCGCTATGACGGGCTGATCGATGAGCATAAGAAGCAGATTTTGATTTCGCCCACCTGGCGTATGCAGTCCTCGCTGATGATGAACCGCAATGAGGGGGAGGAGCGGGAGTACAACCCGTATTTTAAGGATTCGGATTATTTCCGCATTTATAACAGCCTGATTAATGATAAACGGCTGATCGATGCGGCAAGGAGATACGGATACCGCATCGCCTATGTACTGCATCCGATCGTCAGCCCCCAGGCGAAGGATTTTGATAAGAATGATTACGTGGACATTATCCCGTCTGTCGGTGATATGAGCTATGAAAAGCTTTTCCGGGAGTCCAGCCTGATGGTGACGGATTATTCGGGCGTACAGTTTGATTTTGCCTATATGAGAAAACCGCTGGTATATCTGCATCATAACGATATCCCCAAGCATTATGACGAGGGAGTCTTTACCTATGATACGATGGCGTTCGGTGAGATCTGCCATACAAATGAGGAGCTCGTTGATGTGCTGTGCCGGTATATGGAGGAAGGCTGTGTGATGAAGGAGGAGTACCGCAGGCGGGCGGACGATTTCTTTGCATTTCGTGACCATAACAATTGTGAGAGAATCTATAAGGAAATGATCGATTATCAGCGCCGGGTAGTGGATAAGGTGCATTGACAAAGGAGAACAGGATGGTTTCAGCAGTGATATTTGCCGGGGGTGTCGGCGCGCGGATGAAGTCGCAGGATATTCCCAAACAGTTTTTAGAGGTGGACGGGAAGCCGATTATTATCAGGACACTGGAGGTATTTTCCACCCATGAAGAGGTGGACGAAATTGTGGTGGCATGCCTGGAGGGCTGGATTCCCGTGCTGGAGAGACAGATCAGGGAGTTTGGCATCCGTAAGGTGCGGGCAATCGTGCCGGGCGGTGAGAACGGGCATGGCTCCATCCATAATGGCTTAATGGAGGCGGCAAAAACAGCAAAGGATGACGATATCGTGCTGATCTGTGACGGGGTGCGCCCGATGATTACGGCAAAGCTGGTTTCGGACTGCATCCGTGAGACGCGGGAGCATGAAAATGCGGTTCCGGTGACGCGAAGCATTGACTCCGTGCTGGAAAGCTTTGACGGGTCAAGCTGCAAAAAGAGCTATGAGCGGAAAAATATGTTTATTACGCAGGCGCCCCAGGGATATACGTTCCGCAGGATTTTGTGGGCGCATGCGGAAGCCGAAAAACGCGGCATCACCAATCCGATTTCTTCCTGCGAGCTTTTGCTGGAGCTGGGCGAGGAGGTACACATTTTTATCGGTGAGCGGCAGAATATTAAGGTGACAACGCCGGAGGATCTGTATACCTTGCGTTCGGGATATTATTACAACCGCTACCGGGCGTTTGCGAGAGAGGAACTGAATTATGAACAAAACAATTAAGGAGCTGGTTCCCAGCCTGGTCTACGAGGACGTCTGCTCCGTCACGGAGCGCACGCTGCCGTGGGAGAAATTAGAGAATAAAAGAATCCTGATTACAGGGGCGAACGGATTTATCAGTTATTACCTGGCGCTTGCATGTCTGGTACGCAACGACCTCTACGGAAGCGGCATCCGCATCTGCGGGCTGGTGCGCAGCCGGGAGAATGCGCAAAAGAAGTATGGTGAGATTTTAAAAAGGGACGATATAGAGCTGCTGGTGCAGGATGTGTGCGAGGAGATAGCGCCGGGAAAGGCGGACTACATCATCCATGCGGCGAGCCAGGCGAGCGCCTGGCATTTTGAGCATGATCCGGTGGGCACGATCAATGCCAACCTGACAGGCACAATGCAGGTACTGGAGCTGGCGAAAAAATGCGAGGCGGAAGTGTTGATGATCTCCAGCCTGAAAATATATGGAAGCTTTGGCGATAACCCCAAAGCAGCGCTTTTGGAGGAGGACAACGGTTATATTGACCAGACTTCCTACAAAAACTGCTACGCAATCGGAAAGCGGGCGGCGGAAACGCTGTGCGCCAGCTACAGCAGGCAATATGGGATTCCGGTAAAAATTGTGCGTCCAAGCTATATTTTTGGACCGACGACGATGCATGACGACCGTGTGTGGGCGCAGTTTATTGTCAATGTCATCCGTGATGAGGATATCGTGCTGAAAAGCAGCGGCGCGCCGTATCGCTCTTATTGTTATGTGACAGATACGGTGGCGGCGATCTTTACGGTCCTGCTAAAGGGAGAGAATATGCAGCCCTATAATATTTCCTCGGAAAAAGGGAATATCACGATCCGCGGGCTTGCGCGGGCAGCAATAGAAGCCTTCCCGGAGAAGCGCCTGAAGCTTTCTTTTGTCAATAAGGAAGATGAGCAGGAGCCGGATATTACCAATAGCGTCTGCGAAATCCTTGACAGCCAAAGGCTGCAGTCGCTGGGCTGGGAAGCCCGGGTGGAAATAACAGAGGGAATCCGCAGGGCGGCGTTGATTATGATGGGAATGAAAAAGAGATGATTAATTTTGAAGGCGGCGCAGGAAAAAATGATGGAGGACGGATTATATGGAAAGTTAAAGAGATATTGTGAGTCGGATGCCTACCCGTTTCATATGCCGGGACATAAGCGCAGGCTGATGCCGGAAACGGGCAATCCGTATGCAGTAGATATCACGGAGATTGATGGCTTCGATAATCTGCATCATGCGGAGGGAGTTTTAAAAGAGGCGCAGAGAAAAGCGGCGAAGCTCTATGGTTCTGAGGAGACACATTATCTGGTGAACGGAAGCAGCGGCGGAATCCTGGCGGCGGTATCGGCGTGTACCACGATGAATGGAAAGCTTTTGATGGCGAGGAACTGTCATAAGGCGGTGTGGCATTGCGCGCAGCTGCGGGGCTTGCAAACAAGCTATCTGTACCCGGTCTGTGCGCGTTCATCAGAAGATATGGCGCCGTTAAACGGCAGTATCGATCCGCGGGAGGTGGAGATCATGCTGCAAAAAGAGAAGGGTATTCAGGCGGTTCTGATTACTTCTCCCACCTATGACGGAGTGGTGTCGGATGTTGCCGCCATAGCGGAAATTGCCCGTCGGTACGGTGTGCCTTTGATCGTGGATGAAGCCCACGGCGCGCATTTTGGCTTTCATCCGTATTTTCCCGAGCGTTCGGTAAAGCTGGGGGCGGATATTGTGATCCATAGTCTGCATAAAACGCTGCCGTCGCCGACACAGACTGCGCTCCTGCATGTAAATGGCACGCTGGCAGACAGGGAAAAGCTGCGGGAGTATCTGGGGATTTATCAGAGCAGCAGTCCGTCGTATCTGTTTATGGCGGGAATGGACTGGTGTGTGAATCTTCTGACAGAGGAGAGTAACAGATTATTTGATGAGTTTGCTGTGAGGCTGCAGCGATTCTATGAAGAGGCAGCAGGTTTTACCGGTGTCCATGTCGTGGGAGCAGAAAAAAGAGAAAACATATTTGCGAGGGATCCGTCCAAGATCATCATTACGGCAAAGGGAAGAAATGGGCTTTGGATAGATCATATACTGCGGGACAGATTTCATCTGGAAATGGAGATGGCAGCGGGAGATTATGCATTGGCGCTTACCTCCATTGCCGATACGGAGGAAGGATTTGACAGGCTGCTGGCAGCGCTTGGGGAGCTTGATGGGGAAAGTGAGATATGGAAGGAAACGCGGGAATGTGAGAAAACAGGCTTGCCCCGGAGAGTAGAAGCGGAGCAGATATTTACGATAGCGGAAGCGAAAAAACAGAAGGGAGAGAGCGTGCCGCTGTGTAAAAGCGCCGGCAAAATCAGCCGGGAGTATGCATATCTTTACCCCCCGGGAATCCCTCTGCTTGTGCCGGGAGAAAGAATATCGGAGGGAGTGCTGGCAGAGATTTTGCGGTATCGTGAGAGCGGAATGTCCATTCAGGGAATGAAGGATTATACGGCAGAAAATATTGAAATATGCAGATAAAGTAAAAACAGAAAACACCCATGAAAAGCAGGCTCGCCGGGCATGAATCCGGCGGGCCTTCCGGTTTTCTAAAGATTTGCTTAAAAACCGCCAATATATTTGACACAAGCATCATTTTCATAGTATGATTACTTTGTGCTATGTGTGACTGCCACAAGGGGATCGTGCATGGCAGCTTTTGGCGTCATTTTATAGGATGGAAGAAGATACATTGTGTGAAGGACGGGCGGCGCCTTCGGGCGGGGCTTTAAGGGTTATAAGATAGGAAATGGGTAGATTATTCTATATTATGGGTAAAAGTTCTACCGGGAAAGATACGATTTTTACCGAATTGTGCAGCAGGAAGGAATTAGGGCTGCAGAATCTGGTTATGTATACGACCAGACCGATTCGTGAAAAGGAAGAGCAGGGGAAGGAATACTTTTTTGTGAGCGATGCCAGGGCGGACGAGCTGGTGCGCCAGGGCAAGGTCATTGAGATGCGGAAGTATCATACAGTGCATGGGATATGGCGGTACTTTACGGTGGATGACAACAGCATTGATTTTGCGAAGCAGGATTATATTGCGATTGGAACGCTGGAATCTTATGCAAAGATAAAGGCATATTATGGGGCGGACAAGGTGACCCCCATATATATTGAGGTCGATGACGGCAACAGGCTGGAACGGGCGCTGAAACGGGAACGCAAGCCGCAGAACCAAAAATACGAGGAGATGTGCCGCCGGTTTTTGGCGGATGCAGAGGATTATTCGGAAGAGAAGCTCGCAGATGCCGGTATTACAAGAAGATTTTCCAATGACAGCGACCGGCAGGACTGTATGAATGAGATTGCGGCTTTTATAAGAGGCTGTCAGGGAGAAAGGGAGTGAGGTTATGCCGGGGTTTGAGGGAATTATCGGGCATAAAGATATATTAGAGTATTTGCAGAGCGCTATAAATATGGGAAAGATATCCCATGCTTATATTTTGAGCGGAGAAAAAGGAACGGGAAAGAAAACGATTGCCAGGGAATTTGCACAGGCGCTGCAGTGCCGGGAAGAGGGAATGCGCCCGTGCGGGGACTGCCAGTCCTGCAGGCAGGCGCGAAGCGGCAATCACCCGGACATTATAGAGGTTACACACGATAAGCCAAACAGCATTAGTGTAGATGATATCCGGGAACAGGTGGTAGAGGACGTTTATGTGCGTCCGTACAGCGCGCCGTATAAGGTGTATATTATCAATGATGCGGAGAAGATGACCGTGCAGGCGCAGAATGCGCTTTTGAAGACAATAGAGGAGCCGCCGGCTTATGTCGTGATCGTACTTTTGACAACGAACGCCTCCGTGCTGCTGCCAACGATTTTATCGAGGTGTGTAACCCTGAATATGAAGCCGGTTCGGGATGAACAGGTGCGGGATTTCCTGATGGAGAACGTGCAGATTCCCGATTATCAGGCGGATATCTGCGTTGCGTTTGCCCAGGGAAATATTGGCAAGGCGGTTCAACTGGCGTCGTCCGAGCATTTCAGTGAGATTAAATCATCCGCGATTCATCTGGTAACGCATATCAAAGAGATGGATATTGCCGAGATATCCAATGCGGTGAAGGCGGTAGCGGAATTTAAGCTGGATATTCGGGATTATCTGGATATTCTTGCGGTATGGTATCGTGATGTGTTATATTTTAAGGCAACAAATGATGCGAATGGGATAATTTTCAGAGAGAATCTGAGGGCAATTCAGGAGCAGACCAGGCGCAGCTCATATGAAGGCCTGGAGGCGATTCTGGAAGGAATCAAAAAAGCAAAGGCGCGTCTTGGCGCCAATGTAAATTTTGAGTTGACGATGGAGTTGCTGTTCCTGTTGATAAAGGAGAATTAGCGTAATGACAAAAATAGTTGGAGTCCGGTTCCAGACAGCGGGGAAAGTGTATTATTTTGATCCGAAGAACCTCAATATCAAGCGGGGAGATCATGTGATTGTGGAGACAGCCCGCGGGATAGAATACGGGCATGTAATCGTAGGAGGCCGGGAGATAAGCAGCGAGGAAGTTGTTCAGCCGTTAAAACCGGTGCTTCGTATTGCTACAGCGGAGGATGATGAGAGAGTGCGCCGCAACCGGGAGAAGGAAAAGGAAGCGTTCAAAATCTGCCAGGAAAAGGTGAATAAGCACCAACTGGAGATGAAGCTGATTGGCGCGGAGTATACGTTTGATAATAACAAAATACTATTCTATTTTACAGCGGACGGAAGAATTGATTTCCGGGAACTGGTAAAGGACCTCGCCGTTATCTTTAAGACCAGGATTGAGCTTCGCCAGATCGGCGTCCGCGATGAGACGAAGATGATTGGAGGGATCGGCGTATGCGGCAGGGTGCTTTGCTGCAGCACGTATTTATCAGAGTTTCAGCCGGTATCGATTAAAATGGCGAAGGAGCAGAATCTTTCCCTGAATCCGACGAAGATCTCCGGCGCGTGCGGAAGGCTGATGTGCTGCCTGAAAAATGAAGAGGAGACTTATGAGTATCTCAACAGCCGGCTGCCGGGAACAGGCGATTACGTGACGACCATAGACGGATGGAAGGGAGAGGTACAGAGTGTAAACGTGCTTCGCCAGACAGTCAAGGTCGTGCTTGATATCGACGATGAGAAAGAGCTGAGGGAATATCCGGTCGAAGAGCTGAAGTTTAAGCCGAGGTGTAAAAAAGGAAAAGACAACAAAGCGGAAAAGGACGATAAAGAGCTCCTGGAGCTGGAAGAAAAAGAGAAAAAAGACAGCAAAGAGAAAAAGGAAGGAAAATCAAAACAGCATGGAAAGTAATCTGCGTCCCGGAGAGCGAATCGATGATCTGCAGCGCTGCGGTTACCGGATTATCCAGAATAAAGACGGATTCTGTTTTGGAATGGATGCGGTGCTGTTGTCCGGCTTTGCGCAGGTAAAGCCGGGGGAGGACGCATTGGATTTGGGGACAGGGACAGGAATCATTCCGATCCTGCTGGAAGCAAAGACGCAGGGGCGGCATTTTGGCGGACTGGAGATTCAGAAAACCAGTGTGGATATGGCAAGGCGCAGTGTGCAATTAAATGGTTTGCAGGATAAGATTTCCATTGTGGAAGGTGATATAAAAGAGGCTGTGTCCATGTTTGGAAGAGCCTCTTTTGATGTAGTGACCAGCAATCCGCCCTATATGACAGGGCAGCATGGACTGGTCAATCCGCATTTGCCAAAGGCGATCGCACGCCATGAAGTATTGTGTACACTGGAAGATGTGGTCCGGCAGGCGGCGGCGCTTTTGAAGGAAAACGGAAGATTCTATATGGTGCACCGCCCTTTTCGGCTGGCAGAGATTATGGCTTTGATGACAGCCTGCAAACTGGAGCCGAAGAGAATGCGGCTTGTGTACCCTTTTGTGGATAAGGAGCCGAACATGGTTCTGCTGGAGGGGTTAAAAGGCGGGCGTTCCCGCATTACCGTGGAGAAGCCGCTGATCGTCTACAAAGAGCCGGGCGTCTATACGGATGAGATTTATGATATTTACGGTTATTAAAACGGATGCGGAAAGGAGGAGCCATGCAGGGAAAGTTGTTTTTGTGCGCGACACCGATAGGGAATCTGGAAGACATTACCCTGCGTGTGCTGCGGACACTGAAGGAAGCGGACCTGATAGCGGCGGAGGATACCAGAAACAGCATTAAGCTGCTGAACCATTTTGAAATTAAGACTCCGATGACGAGCTATCATGAATATAATAAAATTGACAAAGCGTATGTCCTGATCGAGCAGATGAAAAGCGGAAAAAATGTGGCGCTGATTACCGATGCGGGAACTCCCGGGATTTCCGATCCGGGGGAGGAGCTGGTAAGGCTCTGCTATGAGGCGGGAATAGAAGTGACCTCGCTGCCGGGACCGGTTGCCTGTGTGACGGCGCTGACGGTATCGGGGCTGCCGACAAGGCGGTTTTGCTTTGAAGCGTTTCTTCCCTCCGATAAGAAGGAAAAGCAGGCGGTGCTGGAAGAGCTGGCAAGGGAGACGCGCACGATACTTCTCTATGAAGCGCCCCACCGGCTGCTGCGTACGCTGAAAGAGCTGCTGGAGGTACTGGGCGACCGCCGGGCGACGATCTGCCGGGAGCTGACGAAGAAGCATGAGACGGCATTTGCCACTACCATATCGGAGGCGCTTTTGTATTACCGGGAAAATGAACCGAAAGGCGAATGCGTGATTGTGATTGAGGGGCGCAGCCGAAAGGCGCTTGCAAAAGAGGCGCGGCAGCAATGGGAAAGCATAAGCATAGAAGAGCATATGGAGCGCTATACCTCGAAGGGCATGGATAAAAAAGATGCCATGAAACAGGTGGCAAAAGACCGGGGCGTATCCAAAAGAGCGATTTATCAGGCGCTGCTGATGCTGCTGATGCTCCTGTTCTGTGTGGGATGCGGAAAGAAGCAGGCTTCCACGGATTACATCGGACAGGCACAGGTACTGGTGCCGGAAGCGCCGGGGGAAGAGCAGTTGACAGCCGAAAATGTTGTGATCGACATCTCCAATACGGATCAGGGCTACATTATGGCGAGTTATAGCGGAGAAGCGGAAAAAATCAATATACAGTTGACAGGGCCGGATGGGATTGCCTATAAGTACTTTGTGCTGAACGGAGACCCGGATACGGCGCTGCCCCTTACCGGCGGGGAAGGGATGTATGTGCTGTATGTTTATGAAAATGTCATAGATGACCAGTATGTGACGGTGATGAACGATACGTTTGAGGTTGCGCTGGAGAATGAATATCTGCCGTTTTTGTATCCAAACCAGTATGTGAATTTTAATTCGGAGAGCGAAGCGGTAAAAAAAGCGGAGGAGCTGGCAGAGGGGCAGGAGACGGACATGGACGTACTCAATGCGATTTATCAGTACGTGATAGATAACATCACTTACGATTATGAGAAGGCGGTGTCGGTTCCCCTGGGCTATCTCCCGGACGTGGATGAGACGCTGGAGACGGGGAAGGGGATCTGTTTTGACTATGCGGCGCTGATGTCGGCGATGCTTAGATGCCGCGGGATACCGGCGCGCCTGGATATTGGCTATACAAACGACGGCGTTTACCATGCGTGGATCAGCGCTTACCTGCAGGATAAGGGCTGGGTGGACAATATTATTGAGTTTGACGGGCACTCCTGGCAGCTTATGGATCCCACGATGACTGCGGTGGTCGAGAGCAGCGCGGAGAAGAAGAAGGTCATGGAGGACAGTGAAAAATATATTGTGAAATATATACGCTGAGAGGATTTACAGAAAAATGGCGTATGGAGGTGGGAATAAGGATGAAGGCGTTGAATAATAAGGAATTGATTACGTTCTGCAGCCAGCTTGCTATGATTCTGCGTGCGGGAATTTCTGCAGTCGAGGGAATTGCCATTATGAAGGAGGACGCGGCGAAAGGAGAAGGCAGCGAAATCCTGAATATGCTCTATGAAAATATGGAAGCGACCGGGCTTTTACATATTTCTATGAGGGAGACGAAGGTGTTTCCGGAATATGTCTGCAATATGACAGAGATCGGGGAGCAGGCGGGCAGGCTTGACGAGGTCATGGAGGGACTGGCGCAGCACTATGAGAGCGAGGAGGAGATTTCCGAGGGAATCAAAAGCGCCCTTACTTATCCCATGCTGATGCTGGGGCTGATGGCGGTGATCGTACTCGTTTTGATTATAAAGGTACTGCCGATCTTCGACAATGTTTTTGAACAGCTCGGCGGCGGGCTGACGGGCATCTCCAGAAGTATTATGAATGTGGGGACGGCGATGAGCCGCTACAGTGTGGCGTTGGTCGGGGTATTGGCGCTGGCATTGGCGGCGGCGGGATATCTGGTGTTCAGCAAAAAAGGAAGAAGCGCTTTCCAGAATTTTATGGAGCGGTCAAGGCTTTTCGGCGGGCTTTCTGAAAAGATGGCGTGTGCAAGGATCGCCGATGGGATGAATCTCTGCATCCGCAGCGGACTGGATATTGACCAGAGCCTGGAGCTGGCAGGCGGGCTTGTAAGGCACGAGGAAGTAAAAAAGCGCCTGGAGAGCTGCCGGCAGCAGATGCTGGAAGGAAAAGGCTTTGATAAGGCGGTGACAGAAAGCCGTTTGTTTTCAGGCGTTTATGGAAAAATGGTATCGATTGGCATTCGTACCGGCTCTGTGGATCAGATTATGGGGAAGATTGCCAGGCAGTATGAGGAAGAAGTGATGGACAAGCTGCAGGGCGGCGTGGCGATGATAGAGCCGACGCTGGTAGCGATCCTTTCCACGGTGGTGGGATTGATACTGATATCTGTTATGCTTCCGCTGTTGGGCGTTATGTCAGGCATAGGATAGGGATGGTTATATGAATCGTTTTCAGAAAAAGAAAAACTGGGCGCGGCACGCCGGACGGGTGATTGCGGGGGCAGTCCTGATATTGGTATTTGGGCTGTTCTGGGCAGGGATCAGCTCTGTTTCCGAAGAGACGCGGGAGCAGCAGAAAAAAAGCCTGGAGACGGCAATATGGCGGAATGTGATCCACTGCTATGCGATGGAGGGCAGGTATCCCCAGAGCCTGGAATATATGGAAGAGCATTATGGGCTTTCTTATGACAAAAGCCGTTTTCTGGTGGACTATGAAATTGTGGGCTCCAACATCATGCCGGACGTAACCGTCCTGGAGCAGCGTTAGGAGGATTTGGATGAAAAAACAGCGAAGCCATTCGGTAGACTTTTTATTTACCCTGGCAACCTTTCTGATCTATGCAGGCGCTATGCTGATGCTGGTCTATATGGGGATTGCGGTGTATCAATCGGTGACAGGGCAGATGGAGCAGCATTATATTACAAGAACGGCACAGGCATATATTGTGGAAAAAATCAGGCAGAACGATCAAAGCGGGATGATTTCGACAGGAGAAATAGACGATCATCCGGCATTGCTGCTGAAAGAATCCATCGCGGATGAGGAGTATGTGACCTATATTTATGCGGATGACGGGAAACTGAAGGAATTGTTTGTGAAAGCGGACAGCGCGGTATCTGCCGGTATGGGGACGGAAATCCTGGAGATTGGAGATTTTTCCATTGAGGAATTGCAGGAGGGGCTTTTTGGCGTGTCTATCACAGACGGCGAAGGCACGGTGAGGGCGTTTATGATACGCCGAGACAGTGAGTGACAGAAAGGGTCGGGAGCATGAAAAGAAAAATGTCGTCAAAATCCGGTCTGTTTTTGATGGAGATGATGATCTCTATTCTGTTTTTTTCCATCGCGGCAGGCGTGTGCGTGCAGGTGTTTGCAAAGGCGCATCTGATCAGTGAAAATGCGGCAAACCTGAACATGGCGTCGGGCGCGGCGTCGAGTGCGGCAGAAGCGCTCTCACAGGGCGGGACAAAAGAGGAGTTCTTTGACTGGTTCCCCTATGCGCAGGATGCGGGCGGGGGAAAGGTATCCGTCTATTATGGAAAAGACTGGCTGCCGTGTGGGGAAGCGGACGCTGTATTTTATATGGAGGTTACATGGACAGAGCAGGAGCGGATGCGCTGCGGGGATATCAGCGTGATGGATATGCAGGGCGAAGAAATTTTTGCGCTTTCTGTACAAAACTATGTGCCGTATTCTGCCGGGGAGAAGGTGACGGAAGATGAATAAGAGAAGGCAGCGTTTTATCAGTACCGGCGTTTCTTCTATTCTGATGGTGTTTGTGGTGCTGTGCCTGATTACCTTTGCCACCCTTGCATTGGCCAGCGCCGGCGCGGATTACCGGCTGAGCGTGAAGGTGTCTGAGAGGGCGACGGCTTATTATGAGGCGGAGGCGAAAGCGAATGAGGCGCTTGCCAGGATTGACGGAGTCCTTTTGGAACAATATAATAGCAGTGAGAGCGGGCAGGAATATGAGGATAAGCTGTTGGAAGGCTTGTCGGAGCTTGCGTTTGCGGAGACGCAAAGGGATGAGCAGGGAGTAAGGATCACGTTTTCGGAGGTGATCGATGATACGGAGAGCCTGGAAGTAGAACTGGCAGCGGTGTATCCGCAGGATGCAGAAGAGGGATTTTACAGGATCGAGAAGTGGCAGTCCGTATCACGGGAGGAGTGGAACCCTGATATGGCGCTTCCTGTCATGCAGTAGCAGAAGCAGCGAGGAGAATGGATATGGAAGAAAGTAAGGTCATGATAGAAGAGGTACTGAAGAGCGCAGTACAGATGAACGCGTCGGATATATTTATTGTTGCAGGACGTGCGATTACCTGTAAGGTAAATGGGGAAATGCGTTCGATAGGAGAGCGGCGGATCATGCCGGATGAAACGGAAAAGATTGTCCATGCGATTTATCAGCTTGCCGGAAACCGGGACATCGGCAGGTTTTTAGAAACGGGGGATGATGATTTTTCTTTTTCCATTCCCGGCTCTTCCAGATTCCGTGTAAGCGCTTATAAGCAGAGGGGCTCGCTGGCGGCGGTTATCCGTGTGATTGCTTTTGAGCTTCCTGATGCGGGAGAGCTTGGAATACCGGACAGTATTCTGGAAATGGGAAAGTTTAATAAGGGGCTGGTGTTGGTTACAGGACCGGCAGGGAGCGGCAAGTCTACCACGCTGGCGTGTATCATCGATTATATTAATGGGAATAAGACGAACCATATTATCACCCTGGAGGATCCGCTGGAGTTTCTGCACCGCCATAAGCAGAGCATTGTCAGCCAGCGCGAGGTGAGCTCCGATACAAGGAGCTATATTTCCGCGTTAAGAGCGGCGCTCAGACAGAGCCCGGATGTCATTCTGCTGGGAGAGATGCGCGATTATGAGACGATTAACACGGTTATGACGGCGGCGGAGACGGGGCATCTGATTTTTTCTACGCTTCATACGATCGGGGCGTCCAGCACGATTGACCGTATTATAGATGTATTTCCCGCCAACCAGCAGAGGCAGATTTCGGTACAGCTTTCTTCTGTGCTGCAGGCGATTGTGTCCCAGCAGCTGGTGCCGGATGTGGACGGGCAGTTGATACCGGTATTTGAAATTATGAATATGACGCCGGCGGTCCGCAATATGATCCGTGAAAATAAAGTACACCAGATTGACGGGCTGGTCTATTCTTCCGCTACGGCGCAAATGGTATCTATGGATGCCAGCCTGCTGAAGCTGTATAAGGAAGGAAAAATCACTCAGAGCACGGCGCTGTCTCATGCCACCAACCCGGAAATGCTGTCCAGAAAGCTATAGATAACAGATTTTGGGCATAATTCATAGTATTTTTTGGCAAAAATAACTATTGACATATTATAGAAAAAATGCTAGGATAATCTCAAGAAAGAACGATACGATCTTTCGAAAACCTTTAAATAAAAATGATGATAATGGCAAACTTATCGAAAGGTAAGGACGCAAAGCCAAGGGTCTAAGATCAGTAAATGATTATGACAGCCGGTTGCCGCATTTGAGTTCCCTGCTGATTCTGGAATCTGAACGGATAGCAGTAGGACAAAAAAGATCATAATGTGAGTGCAGCCGTTTATCATCTATGGTAAACGGTTTTTGTATTTCCTGTGAAATGCGGATGGTTTCTGGTGGATGTATGTTTTAGGAGGCGAGAGGTATGAAGAAGAGGGTATTAAAGTCCACATGTGCAGCACTTGCAGCAGTAGTAATGGTATCAGGTTTCTGGTATGCAAGCCGGGAGACGGAAGATACAACGGTTCCGCAGTTGGTATCTTATGTAGATCCCTTCAGCGGAGATGGAACAGTAACGATTGAAGAGGAAGAGATTCCGCTGTCATCTAAACCGGTAGTATCGACGAAGGTTTCTACCAAGACAAGTACAAAGAAGACAAAATTAAAGAAAAAATCTGCAAAGACTTCAAAAAAGACAACAAGAAAGACCAAGAAGAGTTCAAATGTGAAGGTTACCAGTACGCAGAAGGTAGCAACAGATACGACAGTACTGACAACAGCAACTACTTCTTTAAAGAAAAATTCAAATGTTAAGACTGTAAAGACTACCGTGAAGACTACGGTTACGACAACGACGACCAATATCGCGAGCAGCGCAGGCACAAGCACAAGCACAGCAGCGACATCAAGCTCGGCATCAAAGACGACCGTTGCAATCAGAAGCATCGCACCAAAGGCACATTCCAATGTCCTCAGCGCATATGAAAAGCTGAACTTTACAGTTACAGTAGATCCAAGCGTTGACTACAGCGGAAAGTTTGACGCAAAGACACAGTCCATCATTGTTCGCAAGAATTCTGATGAAGCGATTTACCACGAGCTGGGACACTTTGTAGCGTTTGTGGCAGGTAATGTGGATACGACGGCTGAGTTCCAGAAAATCTACGCAAGTGAAAAGAGCAAATTTGTAGGTACAAGAGGAAATGATTCTTATGTTACAAGCACGGCAGAAGAGTATTTCGCAGAGTCCTATCAGGATTATGTAGAAAACCCGACAGCGCTTAAGAGCGCAAGGCCTCAGACTTACACCTATGTTGCAAATGCAGTAGCGAAAATAACAGATGCAAAGGTAGCTCAGTTAAAGCAGTTATATGCAAGCGTTTGGAAATAATCAGAAGAAAAAAAGAAAGGAGCCCCTTGGGGGCAGCCAGATAAGGAAGTAATTATGTAGGAGATACGGTGCAGTACCGATTAAGGTGCTGCGCCGTATCTTTTGTTATGCTACGAA
>CAZAQD010000031.1:0-5214 GCA_964487425.1 uncultured Marvinbryantia sp.
CTGCAGTGTATGCGGGGGAAAAGAAACGGAGGAGATTCCGGCAGCCGGTCACACTTACGGCGAGTGGGTGACGACAAAGGCGGCGACGTGTACGGAAAGCGGTACACAGGTGAGGACCTGCAGCAAGTGCCAAAACCAGGAAAGCCAGACAATTGCAGCGACCGGACATACGCCCGGCGCATGGACGACGGTAAGCGAGGCGACGGTCCTTGCAGCGGGGCTGCAGGAGCAAAGATGCAGCAAATGTAATCAGGTGCTCGCCACACAGGAAATAGCGCAGAAAACAGCAAAGGTGACGTTAAATGCCACATCTGTTTCGCTGCAATTGAAAAAATCAACTACGGCGCTGGCGATCAAGAGCTTTACGCCGGGAGATTCGGTGAAGTCGTGGACATCGTCTAATACGAAGGTTGCAACGGTCAATAAAAGTACCGGCAAGATCACTGCGAAAAAAGTAGGTACGGCAAAGATTACGGTAACAATGAAAAGCGGAGCGACGGCGACCTGTAAGATAAAGGTACAGCGCGCGGCGGTGAAGACGACGAAGATTACCGTGTCAAAGAAGGCAGTGAAGCTGTCAAAGGGCGGCGCTTATACCATTATGGTGACCAGAGCCCCGATTACCACAAGTGATAAGCTCACCTTCAGCTCTTCGAATAAAAAGGTGGCAACGGTCAACGCCAAAGGAAAGATTACGGCGAAGAAGAAGGGAACGGCAAAGATTACGGTGAAATCCGGCGCCAAGAAAGTAACCGTCAAGGTGACAGTAAAATAGTTATGAAAGCGAATATTCTGGCATATACTTACACAAACGAAGGCGGAGAGTGAGTAGGTGTCAGAATATCGTCGTTTTGTAGCATATATTTACCGGTATCAGGAAGGGAAAAAAGAGAAAAATACAGGATACGTGAAGGTGGATGCCAGAAATGGAGCCTGCCGGATGCAGATGAGGATACAGCCTGCCGACGGAAAAAGCCAGAAGCTGAAGGTCTATGGTTTTGTGCGTGAAGGAACGTGGCTTTTGGGGATTTTACTTGGCGAGGCAGCGAGCAAAAACGGAAGCTGTGAATGGCGCATGAATACCCAGACAGATCACTTTGGGGGATCGGATTATACGCTTGCGGATATTTGCGGGATGTGGATTATGGGGGAGCAGAAGGAGCCCTATATCACGGTTTGGGATGAAGAGCCGGTAGATGTGGAGAAATTTACAACAGAGCTGCCGCAAAGAGAGGTGCAGCCAGCAGAGCAGGAGATAAAAAAGAGGAGCACAGCGGAAGAGCCGGGGGAAGGGAGACGGAAAGCGGAGCTGCCCGGGACAGAAGTGCGGGCGGAGGGAACCGGGCAGAGCTTTGGCGGCGGACTGAAAGAGCGGTGGAATCAGTTTTTGTATCATTACCCGGGGATACAGCCCTTTAGCGATGAAGAGATTAGCCGCTGCGTGCGGCTTGCCCCGAAGGATATTTCCTTTCTTGGGAAAAGGGAGTGGAGCTATGGCAGAAATCCGTTTTTGCAGCAGGCGTTTATGCGATACGGGCATTTGCTGGCGGGAAGCCATCAAAACGGGCAGTTTATTTTAGGGGTTCCCGGAACGTACTATGATGAGCAGGACAGACACCTGGCGCGGATGTACGGCTTCCCGGAGTTTAAAAAGGCGGATGGGGAAGAGTTTGGCATAACGCTGCCGGAGGGAGAGGACAGGGACAGGTTTGGCTACTGGTATCATTATATAGACGAGACTTCGGCTTGATTAATTTTATACGGTAAAATATAATGGGGTTATGAGAAAAGGATGGTGGGGATTAATATGAGGGACTATCTGGAAAAGGGGAAAAGAGGGCTGCTGGCGTTTTTGGCTATGCTGCTGCTTACGCTTCTGGCATGCCCTGGGATACAGGCGGAGGATGAGGCGGCAAAGCAGCGGATTGCGATCGACGGGGCAGGCATTTCAGGAAAGCATCTGCCGCAGGCAGAGGAATACGAGCCGATTGTTACTTATTCAATGGAATCATCCGGCTGGGCTTATGGAAGCCAGTTGGAGGGGAATCAGCTTCAGATCTATCATACGCTGGCGAATACAACGAATATGCTTGCTGTTAATTCGCAGAATATGCTTGTGGTGAAGCTTGAGAATCCGTATTCTGTGTTGAACAGCCTGGCATATGATACCGCGATGAAAGATATTGTGCGCGCAGTGCATGCCTTTATAGAAGATTATGGCGAATATTACTGGATCAATGCGATGGACGGCTGGATCCAGTCGGACGGCGTCAATTACCTGGCATACTCCCAGGTATGGCTGATGCCGGTAGATTATTACAGTGGAATCCGCAGTGAGATTTCCGCAACGAATGCCGAATTGCAAAAGGCAGTCAACGCCGTGAAAGCGAAGACGGGAACCTATGAAAAAGTCCTGGCAGCGCATGATTATGTGGCGGAGCTGGTAGAATATAACACCGGCGACACGAACGCGGAATATGGGCATACGATTACCGGCGGGCTTTTGGCAAAATATCAGCATAAAGCGGTTTGTGAATGTTACGCGAAGCTGTTTAAGCTGCTCTGCAACGCGAATAATATTCCCTGCATCCTGATATCAGGGGGATCTTCCTATGATTCTTCGGGCAGGGTGGTCGCGGACCACATGTGGAATTATGTGCAGATGGACGACGGGCTGTGGTATCTGGTTGACGTTACCTGGGACGATGAAATGGGCGGGTATGATTATTTTCTTGCAGGCTCCTCCACGAGTGCATACGGCGGGGGAACCGTTTCGGCGGATCACATACCGGTAGGGCGTTTCAGCGATGCGGTAATGTATAAAGAGTTTGTTGTCCCGAAATTATCTGTGTACAGTTATGGCGATGCGTACGGCGTGGAGCTTCCATTACAGCAGATATCGTTGAAAGAGGCGGCGTTTTCCATTGATGTAGAGCAGGGCAAATATGTCAGCGTGGCGCAGGTTTCCCCGCTTTACGCCAATGTGGATACTTGCCTTACTTATACATCTTCCAATACGGCGGTGGCGACGGTCAATGCCAATGGGTTTGTAAAGGGAAAGTCCGCTGGCACGGCGGTTATCACGGTCAGCTCGAAAAATAAACCGTCTATCAAGGCAGCCTGCACCGTCACGGTAAGGAATCATGTCTTTGATTCGGGGACGCTGGTGAAGGAACCGACAACGGCCAGTACAGGGAAAATGCTCTATACCTGCAGACACGGATGCGGAAAAACACAGGAAAAAACAATTCCCAAAGCATATGTCCGCCTGAACGCTTCTGTGCTGCCGCTGCAGGTAAAAAAGACGACGAAGGTATTGAAGGTGACGGATATCGGCAGCCAGGACTGCGTCGTGAAATGGTCTTCTTCGAATAAGAAAATAGCGGCGGTGAACAGTACGACCGGCAAGATCACGGCGAAAAAAACCGGAACAGCGAAGATTACCGTTAAGACAAAGTTTGGAGCAACGGCGACCTGTAAAATAAAGGTACAAAAAAGTACCGTCAAGACAAAGAAGCTGTCGTTGACGAAAAAAGCGGTTACGATAAAAAAGGGAAACACTTATACGGTAAAGGCGGTTAGAAATCCGCTTACAGCTACGGATAAGCTAATGTTTGCGACCTCTAATAAGAAGGTGGCAGCGGTCAGCAGCAAAGGGAAAATTACGGCAAAAAAGAAGGGCAGAGCCACCATAACGGTGAAATCTGCCAGTGGTAAGAAAGCAAAGCTTACGGTTAAGGTCTCATAGGAGGATTAACGCGTGGGAATGATTTCCAGCCAGTAGCCGTCGGGATCTGTGATAAAATAGATGCCCATAGCCGGATTTTCAAAACAGATACAACCCATTTCCTGGTGAAGCGCATGGGCGGCGTCAAAGTCGTCTGTGCGAAATGCCAGGTGGAACTCACATTCTCCCAGATTATAGGGTTCTTTATGGTCGCGCAGCCAGGTCAGCTCTAATTCAAAATCATTTTCCGCATTTCCCACATAGGCGATGATGAAAGAACCGTCATCCGCTGCTTTTCTTCTTTTCTCTGTCAGGCCAAGCGCCTTTTGGTAAAATGCGAGGGACTTGTTCAGATCACATACATTATAATTTTCATGGATCATTGCAAATTTCATATCGTTTCTCCTTTCCGATTCCAGTTTTTTCTTATATTATATTAAAAAAGTATTTTTTATGCAACAAATGAGGATGATTTTGACACTATATAAATGACGGAAGGTTTTTAAGAAACCGGACCGTCAGACGAGACGTCCTGGACGGATCATACATGTATGACAGAAGCGCGCGAAAAACACTGCGCGGGAGGAAATCATGAGGGAAAATACAGAATTAGTACAACAGGCGAGAGAGGGGAATGCCCGGGCATTTTCCAAACTGTACCGGGAAATTTATCAGGATTTGTACCGGTTTGCGCTGTATACGCTGAAAAACAGCCATGATGCGGAAGACGCGGTGAGTGAAACAGTGATGGATGCGTGGGCGCAGATACGGAGTTTGCGAAATACCGGAGCTTTCCGGGCATGGATTTTTAAAATTTTATCCAATAAATGCCGACAGCGCCTGAAGCTGTATGGAAGCAGGACTGAGGAGCTTGCAGAAGATTTGTGTGCCGCGGCGCGGGATACGGAAGAAGATATGGATGTAAGGAGTGCCTTTTCAAAACTTGAGGAGGAGGAAAGAATGATTTTATCTCTGCATATTTTCGGAGGCTATACGAGCCGCGAGGTTGCACAGATGCTGGATATGAATGACAATACGGTGCGCTCCAGACAGAAGAGGGCATTGGAGAAAATGGGAGCTTATCTTGGACGACAGGCAGGAGGGAAATAAAATGGACGATGAAAGAAGAGAAGACAGGGCAGATAAGAAAAAAATTCTTGACGATATCCGCAGGTCTGCACAAGGGATTGAGGCGCCGGAAAGCCTGAGTCCGGAGCATATTCTGCAGCAGTTGGAGGAGCAGCAAAAGGATGGCGCGGATATACAGCGGCGCATAGGGGAAAGCAGGAAAAACCGGCGGGCTTCATGGAAGAGATCTCTCGTCAGGCTGGTGGAGGCGGCGGCAGTACTGATACTGGTGGCGGCTGCAGCAGACAGGCTGGAAGAGACGGGCTTATTGAAGGCAGGAGACAAAAGCACCGCAGAGAGGATGGAAATGGAAGAAGAGGTTGTAAACGAGGAGGTGTCTGTGCAAAAAAGTGCGGCGG
>CAZAQD010000031.1:5314-24658 GCA_964487425.1 uncultured Marvinbryantia sp.
AGCCGGTGGGCACGAGTACGGATTTGTTCCAAAAGCTGTGGGCTTACCGGAATATACAGAAGATATCCGAATCGCTGTGGAGAAGTGAGAGCATCAAAAGCAGCGATATGGTAATGTATGAAGAGGAGCTGACAGCGGAAGAGGCAGAGATTGACCCGACGTATGACGGCGCGGATTTCTCTCAGACAAACCTGCGGGAAGCGGGGGTGGATGAAGGCGATGTCGTAAAGACCGACGGAGAGTATCTTTATATTATGAAGAAAAACAGCAGTGTAAAGATCGTGCGTATTGATGGCGGTGAGATGGAGCTGCTGTCAACCATAAATCCGCAGGAAGAGGATGAATTTATTCGGGATATGTATCTCGATCAGGATAAGTTAGTGCTTGTGATGACCGGAACGAGAAGCGAGATGGACGAAGCGCAGGAGGATGTCTATACGGTTCAGACCTATTCCTATACAAGGATATATACCTATGATCTCTTGGACCGGAGCCAGCCGCAGGTGAGCGGATATGCAGAACTGGAGGGGAAATACCGCAGCAGCCGGAAATCCGGCGATTATGTGTATCTTTTTACAGAATTTGAACCGCAGTTGGAAGCGACAGAGGCGGAAAGCAGGATTATGCCGCTGGCAGCGGATGAGGAGATTCCGGCGGAAAAGATATATGTGCCGGAGGTTATGGAAAATGACAGTTATCTGGTGATTGCCTCCATCGATATCAACCATCCCTCAGAGACGGTAGACGCTGCTGCGGTGGTATCCGGGGCGGAACGGTTTTATGTAAGCCAGGACAGCATTTTTATCTGTAACGAGCAGTGGGACAACGATCAGAATACCAGTATCATGAAATTTCATTATGAGGATGGAGAGATAACCGGCGTAGCGTCAGGAGTGGTAGCGGGATCTTTAAAGGATACGTTTTCGTTGGATGAGTATCAGGGATATTTGCGCCTGGTGGTAACGGGATGGAGCGACGAAGATGAGATCAACAGCCTGTATGTGTTGGATGACCAGCTTAAAACGGTTGGGAAAATCGAGGATATCGCACCGGGAGAGACGATCCGTTCAGCAAGGTTTATGGGTGATACAGGATACTTTGTAACATTCCGCCAGACAGATCCCCTGTTTTCGGTGGATTTGTCGGACCCGGAAAATCCGCAGTTGCTTGGCGAGCTGAAGGTAAGCGGTTTTTCTTCCTATCTGCATTTTTACGGTGAGAACCAGCTTTTGGGGATCGGCTATGAAGCGGATGAGGATACCGGTATTACAAATGGGATCAAGCTGTCGATGTTTGATATATCGGATCCCGCCAACGTCAGCGAGAGTAAGCGGTATGTAGTGAAGGATGCAAGCTACTGCCCGGGGCTGAGTAATTATAAGGCGATTATGGTCGATGTAAAGAAGAACCTGTTTGGATTTGTCTGCGACGGGCAGTATCTGGTGTTTTCCTACGATGAGGAGGAAGGATTTGTAAACAAACTGGTTTATCAGTTGGAGGAGGAAGACGGGGGCTATTGGTACAGCCATGAGACAGAGAGGGGGCTTTACGTGGGGGATACCTTCTACCTGGCAGGAGCAGATGGCGTACTGGCATTTGACATGGAAAATGGCTTTGAGCTGATGGGAAAACTGGAGCTGGATTAAGAAAAATAAAAGATGTAATTTGTGATTGACGGATGTCACTTGCAAGCGTATAATAGGCGATTGCCGGAATGGAATGTTCCGGCAATTTGTACGTACGTAAGGAGTGGAAATGGCATGATGGGAGATATGACAAACGGCAGGCTGTTTCTGGTGGTGAATACGATTTTTTATTTTCCGTCAGCAATCGTAAACATAGTCAGATTTCTGATACAGGGGATGGGCTATTCACGGTTCGCGATTTTCTCGGGCGCGTTTGAGATGGCGGCGAGGGCATTGACCGGTTTCATACCGGTTCCGGTGTTTGGTTTCCAGGCGGCATGTCTTGGTCCATCGCATGGATTCCCGCAGATGCGTTTTTGCTGCCTGCATTTTTCCATGTGTATCAAAAGTACGTCTTGGGTTTGCCGGATAGGAATTGACGGGAATGTATGCCGGGTGTTATAATTTTAACAGTATGGTGCGCTTGGTACCGTGAAAATGCTGGATAGGAGGAGTTTTACATGGCAGAGGAAAAAGTAACACCGGTGGAGAGCATGGCAGATTTTGAGGATGAGCTGAATGCTTCCCTGAAACAGATTCATGAAGGAGATGTGATTACGGGGACGGTAATCGGTATTTCGGATACGGAAGTGACGTTGGACTTAAAATATTATACAGAAGGCGTTATCCGTCTGGAGGATTTTACGGATGATCCCACGTTCAATATCAAGGAAGAGGTACATATCGGCGATGAGATTTCAGCGACGGTTGTAAGGCGCGACGGCGGGCAGGGACAGATTATGCTTTCACGAAAAGAAGCAAATGAGGTTCTGGCGTGGGATAAGCTGAAAGAATTGCAGAGCAGCGGGGCGAACATCAGGGTGAAGGTAGCCGGCATTGTGAAGTCGGGCGTAGTAGCTTATGTAGAAGGAATCCGCGGGTTTATTCCGGCATCCAAGCTGGCGCTGGAATATGTGGAGGATTTGAACGAGTGGCTTGGAAGAGAAATGGAAGTGCGTGTGATTACCGTGGATGAAGAAGAGGGCAAGCTGGTTCTCTCCGCGAAAGAAATTTTGCGGGAGAGAGAGGCACAGGAGAAGAAAGCGAGGATTTCCAATGTGGAGGTCGGACTGGTTACCGAAGGAACGGTAGAATCCCTGCAGACATACGGAGCCTTCATTAACTTGGGCAATGGATTATCCGGGCTGGTACATATTTCCCAGATCTGCGAAAAGAGAATCAAACACCCTGGGGCAGTATTAAAAGTAGGCGATACCGTGAAGGTAAAAGTGATTGCGATAAAAGACGGTAAGCTGAGCCTCAGTATGAAGGCGCTGCAGGATGTGACGGCGGAGGAAATACAGGAGGAGACGATTGAGCTTCCACAGTCCGAGAGCATTTCTACAAATCTTGGTTCGCTGCTCGCGAACATTAAGTTGTAAGAAGTACCAAAAAGGAGAGGAAATACGAGTTATTTTTAGAAAAAATAACAAGAAATTTATGATTCGTTCACAAAAAGTTCATAATATGTTGCTATGATAAGGACAAATAAAAAAGACATCTAACTAAATAGATAAATTTTTTCATAATTGCCTCCGGTGTACCAGACGCCGGGGGCACTCCTCATTTTACAGGGAAAGATTTTATACGCAGAATTTAAAATTAATTAGCGGCAGAAGGCAGTTTTGCCCATGAAGTGTGAAGCGGATTTTACCGTGACAGGGGAAAAGAAATTCAGCGGCTGTATCCGCAGGCTTCTGGAAGAGGACAGCGCCGTCGGAAAACATTTGCATGAGAAGGCAAAGTCTGGTATTCTGGAAAAAGAGAGATAAAAAAAGAAGTGACTTAAAATGCGGACGGGGAGGAAATGTTGTGGAGGAAAATGTAAAAAATAAAATTTATGTTATAGGGCATAAAAATCCGGATACGGATTCGATCTGCTCTGCGATTGCGTATGCGTATTTAAAAAATCAGGCTTCGACGGAGACTTATGTGCCGAAGAGGGCGGGGAGCATCAGTACGGAGACACAGTTTGTACTGGACCGGTTCGGACTGAAGGCGCCGGGCTATGTGCCGAATGTAAAGACGAAGGTGAGGGATATGGAAATCCGCCGCACGCAGGGGGTTCCCAACAGTATTTCATTGAAAAACGCCTGGACATTACTGAATGAGAGTAAAGGAACGACACTGCCGATTATCAAGGAAGATAACGTGCTGGAGGGGCTTATCAGCATCGGTGATATTGCCAGGTCTTATATGGCAGTCGTGGATAACGCGATCCTTTCAAAAGCGCATACACAGTATAAAAACATTTTAGAGACGCTGGACGGGACCTTGCATGTCGGAGATGAGAATGCTTATTTTTCAGAAGGGAAAGTAGTGGTGGCGGCATCCAGCCCCGAGGTAATGGAGTCTTATATTGCTGAGAATGATATGGTAATACTGGGCAACCGTTACGAAACGCAGTTGTGCGCGATTGAGATGAATGCCGGCTGCCTGGTTATCTGTGGGGATGCAGTGGTGACGAAGACGATACAGATCCTGGCAAGGGAGAAGAACTGTACGATTATTTCAACGCCCTATGATACTTATACCGTGGCTCACCTGATTAACCAGAGTATGCCGGTCCGTTATTTTATGAAAGATAAAGATCTGGTGGTATTCTCAGAGGATGATTTTACGGACGATATTAAAGAGATTATGGCAAGCAAACGTCACAGAGATTTTCCGATATTGGACAGAAAGGGACAGTATGTAGGAACGATTTCCAGGCGGAATCTGCTGGGAATAAAAAAACGCAGGCTGATTCTGGTAGACCATAACGAAACATCTCAGGCGGTGGACAATATTGAGAGCGCGGAGATTCTGGAAATTATTGACCATCACAGGCTGGGGTCGCTGGAAACGATGATGCCGGTGTATTTCCGCAACCAGCCGGTAGGCTGTACCGCGACTATTATTTATCAGATGTACGGGGAACAGAATGTAGAGATTCCGCCGCAGATGGCGGGAATCCTCTGTGCAGCGATCATCTCCGATACGCTACTGTTCCGCTCTCCGACCTGTACGGAGCTGGACCGGGAAGCGGCAGGCAGCCTCGCAAAAATAGCGGGGATTCAATGCGAGACATTCGCGGCAGAGATGTTTGCGGCAGGAAGCAACCTCAAAACAAAGACGGCGGAAGAGATTTTTTATCAGGATTTTAAGAAGTTTGAACAGGATAAGATTACCTTTGGCGTTGCGCAGATCAGCTCCATGACGGCAGAGGAGCTTGATGATGCAAAGGAAAAACTGATGTCTTATATGGAAAAAGCGTTTGCCGACCAGAGGCTGACGATGCTTTTCTTTATGCTGACAGATATTATGAAAGAGTCCACAGAGCTGCTGTGCATTGGCGAAGGCGCAAAGAGGCTGGTGGAAGAAGCGTTTGGAAGACAGGTGGAAGAAGGCACGGTGCTTCTTCCGGGCATCGTATCGAGAAAGAAGCAGTTGATCCCGGCGCTTTTGAATGTACTTCAAAGATAAAGGAGAGAATGATGGGAAAACAGATATGGAAGGCAGGCAATATGGTATACCCGCTGCCGGCGGTGATGGTAAGCTGCAAAAGGCAGGGGGAGAAGGCGAATATTATTACGGTGGCGTGGACCGGGACGATCTGTACGAACCCGGCGATGCTATATATCTCTGTGCGCCCGGAGCGCTATTCGTATTCCATCATCCGTGAGACGGGTGAGTTTGTCGTAAATCTGACGACAAAAGAACTTGCAAAGGAAACGGATATCTGCGGCGTGCGTTCAGGGAAGGATATGGACAAATTCAAAGAGCTGAAGCTGGAAGAAGAGCCGTCGCAGTTTGTACAGGCTCCGGGGATCGCACAGAGCCCGGTGAACATTGAGTGCCGGGTCACAGAAGTAAAGGAGCTTGGCTCGCATCACATGTTTCTGGCTGAGGTATTAGCGGTTCATGTGGCGGAAGAATATCTGGACGGGCAGGGCAAATTCCATCTGAATGATACCGGGCTGATGGCGTATTCACATGGAGAATATCGGGCGCTGGGGGAGATGATCGGCACGTTTGGGTATTCCGTGCGAAGAAAAATGTGAGAAAAATTGATACAAGATCTAGTTATTTTAAGCTGTTAAAGCAAAAAATAAGCACCAGATATTGTTTCGTAAAAATGTCAAATTGTGGAGGAAATGTGTCGAAAGTTTAATTTCTGTTTACAAATCTTAATATTGTGGTATAATAATATAAGATGTTTTATAAGGGGTAAAATGTCAACATATATTCACAGGGGAAGAGTGTAAATAAATGATAGAGGTGTCCAATGGAACAGTATATTATAAAAGGCGGAAATCCTCTTGTCGGTGAAGTAGAAATCGGCGGAGCGAAAAACGCAGCTTTAGGCATTTTGGCTGCGGCCATCATGACGGACGACACAGTGCGCATTGATAATTTACCTGACGTTCAGGATATTAACGTATTATTAAAAGCAATTAGCGAAATTGGAGCAAGGGTTGAGAGGATCAGCCGAACATCTGCATTGATATGTGGTTTAGATATCGGGCGAGTCAGCGTAGATTATGAATATATCAAAAAGATCAGAGCGTCCTACTATCTGCTGGGAGCTTTGCTTGGCAAATATAAAAAGGCGGAGGTGCCGCTTCCGGGTGGATGTAACATCGGCAGCAGGCCGATTGATCTGCATTTAAAAGGATTTAAAGCGCTGGGCGCAAAGACAAGGATTTCTCATGGCGCGATTATTGCGGAGGCGGAGCATCTGCATGGCGGCCATATTTATCTGGATACCGTTTCTGTAGGCGCTACCATTAATATTATGATGGCGGCGGCGATGGCAGAAGGGCGTACGATTATTGAAAATGCGGCGAAAGAGCCCCATGTGGTGGATGTGGCGAACTTCTTAAACAGCATGGGCGCGGACATTAAGGGAGCAGGAACCGATGTCATCCGTATCCGCGGAGTGGAAAGGCTTCATGCCACGGAATATTCCATTATCCCGGATCAGATAGAGGCAGGCACCTATATGTTTGCGGCAGCGGCAACCAGAGGAGACGTTATAGTAAAAAATGTGATTCCCAAACATTTGGAAGCAACCTCGGCGAAGCTGGTTGAGATTGGATGCCAGGTTGAGGAATTTGATGATGCAGTTCGGGTTGTGGCAACCGGAAGGCTCTCGAATACGAATGTAAAGACATTGCCGTATCCGGGATATCCGACAGATATGCAGCCTCAGATCGGCGTTACGCTTGCATTGGCGAGAGGAACCAGCCTGGTAACGGAGAGCATCTTTGAGAACCGTTTTAAATATGTAGATGAGCTGGTTCGTATGGGAGCCAATATTAAGGTAGAAGGCAATACGGCTGTCATTTACGGGACAAAGAAGCTCACGGGAGCAAGAGTGAGCGCACCGGATCTTCGCGCGGGGGCGGCGCTTGTGATCGCCGGGTTGGCAGCAGAAGGGATTACGATTGTGGATGATATCGTATATATTCAGCGCGGCTATGAATACTTTGAAGAAAAGCTCCGCGGCCTGGGAGCAGAGATCGAAAAGGTTTCCAGCGAAAAGGACATTCAGAAGTTCTGCCTGCGTGTAGGATAAAGTATTTACAAATTCATAAAATATACTTGACATTCCTGGAAGATCAGTATATTGTAAAGCTTGCAACAATTTCATAGGAAATAGCCTTTTATTCAGAGTGGTGGAGATACAAAGGATCTGTGAAGCCACGGCAACCCCTGAGCGATCAAGGAAGGTGCCAGCCTGAGCGATGAAAATCGAACAATAAGAGGATTGTTTATAAGATTTGAACAGTCCGCTTGTACGGGCTGTTTTCATTTGTACGGCAGAGAATTATTTTTCTCATGGCGCAAAGAGGTGGAACGCTATGTTAGCGGCAGGAAATGAAAGGAGAGGAAAGAATGGAAAGACGGTTATTTACATCTGAATCTGTTACAGAGGGACATCCGGATAAGATGTGCGATGCAATTTCTGACGCGGTGCTGGATGCGCTGCTCGCACAGGATCCGATGAGCCGCGTGGCTTGTGAGACAGCGACTACGACCGGGTTAGTGTTAGTGATGGGAGAGATTACGACGAATGCCTATGTGGATATTCAGAAGGTTGTGCGCGATACTGTCCGTGAGATCGGTTATACAAGAGGGAAATATGGATTTGACGCAGATACCTGCGGAGTGATTACGGCGATAGATGAACAGTCTGCGGACATTGCGCTGGGCGTAGACCGGGCGCTGGAGGCGAAGGAGCATACGATGTCCGACGACGAGATTGAAGCCATTGGCGCGGGCGACCAGGGAATGATGTTCGGGTTTGCGAGCAATGAAACAGAAGAGTATATGCCGTACCCGATTTCTTTGGCGCATAAGCTGGCGTTGCAGCTTACGAAAGTGCGTAAAGACGGGACATTGCCTTATTTAAGACCGGACGGAAAGACGCAGGTTACCGTAGAATATGATGAGAATGAGAAGCCGGTAAGGCTGGATGCGGTAGTGCTTTCTACCCAGCACGACCCGGATGTGACACAGGAGCAGATTCACAGGGACATTAAAAAATATGTTTTTGATGAGATCCTCCCGGCGGATATGGTAGATACCGATACAAAGTTTTTTGTGAATCCGACAGGACGGTTTGTGATTGGCGGGCCGCATGGAGACAGCGGATTGACGGGCAGAAAAATTATTGTGGATACTTACGGCGGTTATGCAAGGCACGGCGGCGGCGCTTTTTCGGGCAAGGACTGTACAAAGGTGGACCGCTCGGCAGCGTATGCGGCGCGTTATGCGGCTAAGAACATCGTGGCGGCGGGGCTGGCGGACAAATGCGAGATTCAGCTTTCCTATGCAATCGGTGTGGCAAGGCCGACTTCTGTCATGGTAGATACGTTCGGAACCGGAAAACTCAGCGATGAGCGTATTACAGAGATTGTCCGCGAAAACTTTGACCTGCGCCCGGCAGGCATCATCAAAATGCTGGATTTGAGAAGGCCTATTTATAAGCAGACGGCTTCCTACGGGCATTTCGGACGAAATGATTTAAACCTGCCGTGGGAGAAGCTGGATAAGGTAGAGGCACTGAAAAGCTATCTGTAAATTTATAAAAAGTTTAGAAAACATGACTTTTGTTTAGATGAAAAGAAGATTCCTTTATGCTATACTAGGTAGCATAAAGGAGTTTTTTATGAAGCTGAAGACAAGATTAGTGATTTCCTTTTGCGTACTGATTTTTGTCCCGCTGCTTTTGTCTTTTCTGGCAATGCTTGTTATGGGCAACAGGCAGCTACAGTACCTTGAGGAATATGGTAAGAAATTACAGGAGTATGAACAGGAAGGCGGCACTTATATAGAAGCGGGAGAGATAGCGACGCTGGAGGATCTGCCGCCGGCGGCAAGAATGGTGCCGGAGGTGCGCAGTTTCTTAAAGAATATGGCAATTACGGTTGCCGTGATTCTGCTTATCACCGCGTTTGTCCTGATTATCTGGATTTATACAGGCATCAATGTGCCCTTAAAGAATCTTAGAAAAGCTACCCATAATATTGCGGAAGGGAATCTTGATTTTACATTGGAAGTAACCGGGGAAGATGAGTTTAGTGATCTTTGCCGGGACTTTGAGGCGATGAGGCAGCGGCTTGTGGAGTCGAATGAGCAAAAGCTGGAGTACGACCGGGAAAATAAAGAGCTGATTAGCAATATTTCTCACGATTTGAAGACGCCGATTACCGCAATAAAGGGATATGTCGAGGGAATCATGGATGGGGTGGCGGATACGCCGGAGAAAATGGACCGCTATATCCGCACGGTTTACAACAAAGCGAACGATATGGACAGGCTGATTAATGAATTGACCTTTTATTCGAAAATCGACACGAACAGGATCCCGTATACGTTCAATAAAATCAATGTGAACGATTACTTTGAGGATTGCTTTGAAGAGGTAGGGTTAGACCTGGAATCACAGGGCATTGATGTTTCGTATTCGAATTATGTGGACGGAGATGCCGTCGTTATTGCCGATGCAGAGCAGATAAAGAGAGTCATCAATAATATTGTGGGTAATTCCGTGAAGTATATGGATAAATTCAAAAAGCGCATTAACATCCGCGTAAAGGATGTGGGGGATTTTATCCAGGTTGAGATAGAGGATAACGGAAAGGGAATCGGAGCAAAGGAGCTGCCGTATATTTTTGACCGGTTTTACCGGACGGATGCGTCCCGCAACTCTTCTACGGGAGGCAACGGGATAGGGCTGTCGATTGTAAAGAAAATCATTGAGGATCATGGCGGAAAAATATGGGCGAGCAGCAAGCCTGGCACCGGCACGGTCATGTATTTTGTGCTGAGAAAATATCAGGAGGTACCGATCACATGAGTAAGATACTGATTATTGAAGATGAAGAAAGCATTGCGGAACTCGAGAAGGATTATCTGGAGCTTAGCGGCTTTGAGGTAGAGACGGAACGAAGAGGGGATGCAGGGCTTACGCATGCCCTTGAGGCGGAAGTGGACCTTGTGATTCTGGATTTGATGCTTCCGGGAATGGATGGATTTGAAATCTGCCGCAAGATCCGCGAAAAGAAAAATATCCCGATCCTGATGGTTTCGGCAAAGAAGGACGACATCGACAAGATCAGGGGGCTTGGACTGGGCGCAGACGACTATATGACAAAGCCGTTTAGCCCGAGCGAGCTGGTGGCGAGGGTGAAGGCGCACCTTGCACGTTATGAGCGGCTGATTAACTCCAATGTCAAAGAGAATGATGTGGTGGAGATCCGCGGCATCAAGATTGACAAGACGGCGCGGAGAGTCTGGATTAACGGAGAAGAGCGGAATTTTACGACGAAGGAATTTGATCTGCTGACTTTTCTGGCGGAGAATCCCAACCATGTATTTACGAAGGAAGAGCTTTTCAGGGAAATCTGGGATATGGAATCCATCGGTGACATTGCAACCGTTACGGTACATATTAAAAAGATCCGCGAGAAGGTGGAGTTTGATACGGCGAAACCGCAGTATATTGAGACAATCTGGGGCGTAGGGTACCGCTTTAAGGTATAAATTAACATATGTATCTCATTTTCCCTGTTGACAGCAACAATGATATCACTTCTTTGAGCTCTATTTGCACCATGCCTGCCGCTCAAAATTTTTCAGAGTACAAATCCAGAAAAGGGAAACCGGATATATCATTGAGAATTACGAAGAGGAAGGATGGCGCAGATGAGACACGGAAAGCGGACGATGCGCATGGTAATATTGAGTTTTTGTATTGGCAGCGTGCTGCTGGCGCTTTTGCTGCAGACGTTTTTGTTCCGGCAGTCTTTGAGGCGCCAGATCCGCTCGGAGAGTATCTCGGACTATGAGACGTCGCTGGAGAAGATGCAAAATGACATCTCCTCCTTCATCCACAGCCTGCGGGCGGAGATGCTGACGATTTATAATGAACGGGATCTGATTGAGAGCCTGCGGGCGGTGGCGGACGGAGAAGGAGACCTGAAGCCTTATTACTGGAGCACATGGTATTTTGGCAGGAAAAGATTTTCTTCCGAGGACCAGTTGCTTGCCCTGTACCTGTATGACGCCGACGATAACCTGGTTAGCGTGTACCGGCACAATTGCGCGACCTTTCCGCGGGATATTTATAAGGCGGACTATGATACAAACTGGGAACCTGTGGAGGAGTATGTGCATAATGACCAGTCTGAACTGCTGATTTCGGGATACTATAATCCTGAGGCGGACCGGGATATTGTGCGCTTTGTGCTGAAGCTGCACAATTACGATGAGGAACGAAAACAGATTGGTTCGCTGATCTGTGACATCGACAGTTCGGCGGTCACGTCCATTATGGAAAAGTATGCGGATGTGGCTCAGGCGTGCCTGTGGCTGCAGCCGGTGGGAGAAAAGACGGTGGCAATGATCGGCGAGACGACGCCCGGGCAGGCGCTGCTGCAGTCCGAGCTGGAAACCATCTTCATGGAGGACTACGATTTTGAAGAACTGCGTGAGGAGTACGGGGACTGCTATCTGATCCATGTGGGACAGGAAAATTACAAATTGGAAGCGTTTGCCCTGGTTCCCCAGTCTTTGATGACTGCTGCCCAGAAATCGCTTGTCCGCTCGCTGATTGTGATTATGGTGGCAATGATTGCCGCCCTGATTCTGTTTATGTACTGGTTTTCAAAGTGGCTTTCAAGGCCGGTGGTGGAAATGCGGGACAGTATTGTACGGATTAAAAACGGCGAGACAAACCTGCGCGTGCATCCTGCCGGCTGGTATGAGGAGCTGGAGGTACTGGGTACGGAGTTTAATGAGATGCTTGACCGGATCCAGATGATGGCATTGGAGGAGTACAAAAATAAACTGCTGATGGAGCAGACGGAGTTTAAGATGCTTCAGGCTCAGATTAATCCGCATTTTCTGTATAATACGCTGGATGCCATGAGCGGAGTCGCCAATGCCCAGAATTGCACGCTGGTAAGCGGTATGTGCCATTCGCTTTCGGCGATTTTCCGTTATAGCCTCAACATGACGGATGAACTTTCCAATGTGCAGAAGGAGATGGCGCATGTCCGCAACTATCTTTACGTAATGGATGTGCGCAACGGCTCTTCGGTTAATTACGACTATCAGATCGACGGCGATACGCTGCAGGACAGGCTGCCGCGAATCTGTATCCAGCCGATCGTGGAAAATGCGATCACCCACGGGCTGCGCAATGTGCGTCGCCGGGATAAAGCGCTGCTGATCCGGTCGCAGCATCTGGACGGCAACCTGGTAATCACTGTTCGCGATAACGGCGCGGGCATGGATACGGAACAGATGAACCGGGAGCTGGCAAAAAATGACCCCAAACGGGTGGAGAGCGGCGTATCCATTGGGATTTTAAATGTAAATGCCAGGCTGAAGCATTTGTTTGGCGAGCAGTATGGCATCCAGATTGAAAGCCGGATCGGAGAGTGGACAGCCGTGATGCTGACAGTGCCGATCATTGTGGAAGAACAGGAGGTGCAGGCTTGAATATAAAAAAATATAAAGTTCTTGCGGCGGACGATGAGTATTGGAGCCGGGAAAACATTCGCAGCCTGATCCCCTGGAGCGAGTATGCCATTGAATTTCTCGAACCGGCGTGTGACGGGGAGGAGGTCATGGAGCGGATACAGGAGGAAAAGCCGGATATTCTGCTCACAGATATTAATATGCCCTTTTTAAGCGGGCTAGAGCTTTTGGAACGGCTGCATAAGGAATATCCTGATATCATTACGGTGGCGGTGAGCGGATATGATGATTTTGAAAAGGTAAAGGGCGTGTTTATTTCGGGCGGCATCGACTATCTGTTAAAGCCGGTGGGAAAGGAAGAGCTTGTGAGCGTGCTCACAAAAGCGCTTGGGATATTGGAGGAACGGGAGGTACAAAGGGTTCGCAATGAGAGCACACGCCTTCAGGAATATAAGCTGTCCTCTTTTCTCGAGGACAGGGAGTATTCGGCGCTGCTGTCCGAAAAGCTTTACGGCAGGACGGGCTGCCAGCCGCATGTGTCCAGCACCCGTACCTTTTCCGAGGTCGCTACGGTAATGGTCAAGTTTTATGATATCTCGGCGATAGCGGCGCGGTTTGAGCACGACATCTTTCAGATGTCCTACAGCATTAAGTCAAAGCTGAGGGAGCTTTTTCGGACAAAGAGTAATACGGTTGTATTCAATTACAGCAATAAGATGAGTGAGTTTCTGGTTGTGGGAATGGCGGATGCCGGAGCGCTGCAGCAATTTGCGGTTTGCGTGCTGAATGCCTTTCCGGTGCAGGAGTACGGACCGGTATCAGTCGTGCTTCATGAACAGGCAAGTTCCCTGGATGATATCGGGACGGTCTACCGCGAAATCATTGCCTCGCTCGTTACGCGCCCGTTTCAGCGGACACATTGTATTTTGCGCTGTTCAGAGGAAAAGAATGCGCCGGTGCAGGCGATAGAAAATTACGGCGGTTCCAGGCTGGAGGATGAACTGTATCATTTGCTGAGCACAAAGCAGCAGGCGAATGCAGCCAGGCTGATTTTTGAAACCAACGGTTTTATCCATTGCGCAGAGAACGGGTGGTCTTATCTGGAGGTAAAGCAGTATGTGGGGCGGGTGACAAACCTTCTGACGGCATATGTACAGAAGTATACGCCCAAGATGCGGGTACAGATAGAGGAAGACATGGAAAATGTGGACTACTATATGAAATGCCTTGACGGCGGGTCGATGATCGAGACGCTGAAAATTATTCTTGACAGCCTTTGGGAGAACGAAAGCCGGCAGCAGACAGACACGGTGATGAGCCATGTCGAACAGATCCACCAGTATATTGAGAAAAATTATTATGAGAATATTACGTTGACTTCCCTGGCGAGAGAATATCATATGGACGCCAGCTATTTATCCCGGATGTTCAGTAAAATGTACGGGGAGAGCATTATAGCTTTTGTGACCCGTAAACGGATGGAGCGCGCCGTGGAACTGATGCAGGACCAGGAAAAAAGGCTGGAGACGATCTCCTTTCTGGTGGGGTATGACGATTACAATTATTTCAGCCGGGTATTTCGGAAAAAAATGGGGATGAGCCCCAGGGAGTACCGGGAGGTAAGCGGCATGTAAGACGCCGCTGCCGATTCTTTACAAAAATGTGCGAGTGATTTTTTCAAATATGTCCTAACGGTGAAAAGCCGGATTGTGTTTTACTATAGTTGTACCAGACCGGATAGACAACGTAAAATACAGTCCGGCTTTCATCAATTATTATTAGGAGGGTTTACAAAATGAAAAAAATGTTCAGAAAAATCGTTGCAGTTGCGACGACGACGGCAATGATCGGTTCCATGTCCGTAGCTGCACCAGTGACCGTAGCTGCAGAAGACGACATCACGATCGGCGTTTCCATCTGGAGCTCTACAGACGTTCTGGGAAGCCAGTGTAAGCAGATTATCGACAAAGCGGCAGACGCACTCGGCGTAAGCGTAATGTATGTTGACCAGGGACATGTATCAGAGCAGGTTACTGCTTCCGTAGAGCAGCTTTGCGCGGCAGGATGCGACGGTATCATTATCTGTAACTCAGCAGATTCTGAGATGACTTCAGCAATCCAGACATGTGATGCAAACAGCGTTTACCTGACCCAGTTCTTCCGTATTATTTCTGAGGAGAACAGCCCGGAGGTATATCAGACAGCATGCAACTCTCAGTATTATCTGGGTGCAGTTCATGAGGACGAGGTTACAAACGGTTATACACTGGTAAACCTGCTTCTTGAAAACGGCGACAGAAACATCGCTCTTGAAGCATGGACAGTTGGCGACGCTACTTTCCAGCAGAGATGGGAAGGCTACAAGCAGGCAATTGACGAGTGGAACGAAGCAAACCCGGATGACCCGGCAACCATGACAGAGCCGGTATATGCGAATACTTCCTCTGAGGAAGGCGCAACGGCAGCTCTTTCCCTGATTAACTCCAATCCTGATACAGACGCCCTGATCGTTGCAGGCGGCGGCGGAGATCCGCTGGTTGGTTCTATCGGCGCTCTGGCAAATGAGGGACTTACAGGCGAAATCGATGTGGTATCCACAGACTTCCTTGATGACCTGGCTGAGCAGTTGGAAATCGGCGGTATGTTTGCAGAGTCCGGCGGACATTTCTGCGACCCGCTGTTTGCGTTCCTGATGACTTACAATGCAGTAAAAGGCAATTATGTAAAAGAAGAAGGAACATTTGGTTATGAAATCCTGTTCCCGTATCTGTATGTATCCTCCTCTGAGGACTATGCAAACTATGAGCAGTATTTCGTAGAAGACGATCCTTATACAGATGAAGAGATTATTGAGATGGCAGACTACAGCTTTGAAGAGCTGAATAATGCAGCGACATCCCTTTCTATCGAGGACGTTATTTCCCGTCACAGCAGCTGATGATATTCATAAATAACAGGCGAATAGTTGAGATGTGAGAGACAGGCACGCGTCCGGCGTGCCTGTGTTCACATAGAAGGAAAAGGAGAACAGTTATGAAAAAACTGAAACAAAGCCAGTATTACGGCATACTGCTTCTGGTCTTGCTGCTCGTGCTTTTCTGGGCAGTATTTAAGATCCTCGCGCCGACGACGTTCGGCTCCCCTGACAAACTGGCTACTTATATGAAGTCCGCGCTGATCTATGCGGTAGGAGGCTGCGGCCTCTACTTTATTTGTGTAATGGGGCCTTTTGATATGAGTGTCGGTGCGAACATAGTACTTTCATCCATTCTTGCCTGCAATGCCAGTATGCATTTCGGCTATGCCGGACTGGTCATTGCGCCCCTGATCTGCGGAACGATAATCGGGCTGATTAACGGAAGCGTTTATATCAAGCTGCACATCTCCTCGCTGATCGTAACAGTGGCGTTGTCGCTGATTTACGAGGCGCTGAGCGTGTATGCAACCAACGGCAAGAATGTAATTCTTGACACAAATTACAGGGCATTCGGCAACTACCCATACAATCTGATCCTGGCGGTGATCGCTTATCTGCTGTGCGCGTTTATCCTCAGATATACAAAGGTTGGTACATATACCTATGCGATCGGAAGCAACGAGGTAGTCGCAAAAAATATGGGTGTGAATGTTGCGAAATATAAGGTAGTAGCCTTCACTCTGGCAGGATTTTTCTTTGGGCTGCAGTCCATCCTGACCATCAGCTTTGGTACTTCTATGACTTCCGCATCCAATTTATCCTCCATGAGCCGTAACTTTACGCCTCTGATGGGAACCTTCTTTGGACTTGCCTTTAAAAAATACGGACACCCGGTAATCGCAATTGTGATCGGTGAGATGATTATTCAGCTCATGTTCAATGGTTTTGTGGCTATGGGCGCACCTACCACAATCCAGAATGTGGTCACAGGCGCTGCCTTGCTGATTATCGTTGCACTGACAACCAAGCCGGTTAAGGGCGCTGTGGTGAAGTAAGGAGGACGATTATGGGCGAATTATTATTAAAAGCAGAGAATATAGACAAACATTTTGGCATTACACATGCCCTGGACCATGTTTCCCTGACCTTTGAGAAGGGAGAGATCCATGCCCTGATCGGAGAGAACGGCTCCGGGAAGTCTACGCTGACCTCCTGCCTGACCGGCATCTACAAAAAGGATTCCGGGACCTTTACACTGGAGGGCAGGGAGATTACCGCCAACAATCAGGTGGAGGCAAACCATCAGGGCGTTGCCATCATTGTTCAGGAGATCGGTACGCTTTCCGGGCTGACGGTAGCGGAAAATATTTTCCTGGGAAATGAAGACCAGTTTACGAGGTTTGGCGTGAAAAACACTGCGGCAATGAATAAAAAGGCGCAGGAATATCTGGACAGCTATGGCTTTCATTACATCGACGCCACCAGAACCATTGACGATTACAATTTTGAGGACAGAAAACTCATTGAGATTGTCAAATCCACGTATTTTAATCCAAAGGTACTCGTAGTGGATGAGACAACCACGGCGCTCGGACAGAAAGGGCGTGAGGAGCTTTTCAAGGTGATGCACAGAGTCCGTGATACGGGGAACTGCGTGATTTTTATTTCCCATGACCTGGAGGAAGTGATCGAGCAGTCCGATAACATCAGCGTCCTGCGCGACGGCGTGATGGTCGGTTCCATCAGCAAATCCGAGGCGACGCCGGACGTTCTGAAGAAGCTGATGGTAGGGCGTGAGATCGGAGATAATTATTACCGCACGGATTATGGCGAGAAGGTTTCAGATGAGGTGGTGCTTTCGGCAAAGAACCTGACAGTAAAGGGGCAGATCGAGAACCTGTCTTTAGAGCTTCACAAAGGAGAAATCCTCGGGATCGGCGGGCTTTCCGAGTGCGGCATGCATGAGGTGGGCAAGGCATTATTCGGCGCTTCCTATTTCCGGGAAGGGACCGTGACCCTGGGCGATGGTACGCCGATTCAATCTATTCCCGATGCCATCAAAAACAGCATGGCATACGCTTCAAAGGACAGAGACAATGAGTCGCTGGTTATTAATGATACAATCGGTGAGAATATCTGCCTTCCGTCCCTGGAGGACCTGAAGCAGGGAGGCATTCTCCGAAGCAGTGTTATGAAAAAATTTGCGGATAAGTATGCAAAGCAAATGAGCACAAAAATGACGGGTGTGGATCAGTTTGTATCAGCCCTGTCGGGCGGAAATAAGCAGAAGGTTGTTTTAGCGCGTTGGATTGGCAAAAATTCTGACCTGATTATTCTGGATTCCCCGACCCGTGGTATCGACGTCAAGGTAAAGGCGGATATCTATGCAATGATGAATGATATGCGCAAAAACGGAAAATCCATTATCATGATCTCGGAGGAAATTATGGAGCTGCTGGGTATGGCGGACCGTATCCTGATTATGAAAGACGGAAAGATCAGCGGCGAGTTTCTCCGATCAGAGGATTTAAAAGATACCGATCTGATCGACAACATGATTTAAGGGGGTAGAAAAATGGATACAACAGTTAAAAAAGAATCAGTTGAAAAAGTACCATTTCTGGAACGCTCCATCGTGCGGACCATCCTTCCGATCGCCGGTTTTGTCATTATTTGTGTACTGTTTGCAATTCTGACAAAGGGCAAGCTGTTCCAGCCTAAGAATCTTTCGCTGCTGTTAAGCCAGTCTTATATGCTCTTGATTTCATCGATCGGTGTGTTTATGATTATGACAATGGGCGGACTGGATTTCTCCCAGGGCTCCATGCTGGGCGTGGCTTCCATCGTGGTTTGCTACCTGTCGAAATACAACATTGTGCTCGCTATTGTGGGCGGTGTTGTGACAGGCGGGCTGATCGGGCTGATGAATGGTTATTTCAACGTAAAGAGAAAGATCACCAGTTTTATCGTTACTATCTGTAATATGTATTTATTCCGCGGCGTGTGCGCGTATGCGACAACTTCGTCGCCGGTTTACGGCGCAAGCGATATTTCCAAGTATAATACGCTGCCCTTTATGCTGACGTTCACAGTTGTGATTTTTGTGGTTGTGTACCTGGTGTTTACCTTCACCGGGCTTGGCTCCAGGTTAAAAGCCATCGGAGCGGGCGAGACGGCGGCAAGATTTGCGGGTATCCGCGTGGAACGCACAAAGATGCTGGTTTACATGGCGGCAGGATGTATCACAGGGCTTGCGGCGTTTATCAATTCCGTAAAGGTTGGTTCCGTGACCTCTACAGCGGGAAACCAGCTTGAGACACAGATCATGATCGCCCTGGTATTGGGCGGGATGCCGGTCAACGGCGGCGCAAAGGTAAGATTCTACAATATTGTGCTGGGTGTTATGACTTATAAGGTGCTGGCGAGCGGGCTCGTTATGTTAATGATGCCGACACAGCTTCAGCAGCTTATCCTGGGCATTATTTTCCTGGCGGAAGTAGCGCTGTTCAGTGACAGGAAGACCGGTATGATCGTGAAATAAAATATGCAGTATATATTTATGTGGGAGCTTATTTTTAGAGAAAATATCGATGTTAACTTCCAGAAAAGGTAGACCTAAAGACGCCGGTGCCAATTGTACGGTAAAAGCCTGTATCTCTGCAAGGGAAACCGCAGAAATACAGGCTTTTTCCAAATATTCTATGTTCTTTTTTCATTCAGAGCCACTGTCTGCTGGAAGTCAATACCTATAGATTATCCATGACTTTT
>CAZAQD010000032.1:0-23593 GCA_964487425.1 uncultured Marvinbryantia sp.
CTTGCATTAGTTGTCCTTGCGGCTGTTCTGTTTATCGTTTATACCCGCAAACAGAAAAAACAGGCGTAGTTTGTTTGACATATAAATTTTCTGTATCTATGAAAAACGCCCTGGCCCGGAATTTCCGGGCCGGGGAACATGTATCAAGTAATTTTCATTGTTTGTGTTCTGTTTCTCATGCTGTTATTCAAAGCCATTCTATCCGTTGCAGGCGATCCGGATGAGTGAGAAGCAGACCAGAAAGGATGAGATTTGATGAAGAAGTTATATCCCATAGGGGTCATCTTTCTGGTATTTCTGGTGGGAATCGGATTTATTCTCTATCCGTCCATTGGCAATTTTGTGACACTGAATACGGCGTCTGTCACGATTTCTGATTATGAGAAAGTGATAGAGGAGTTAGAGCCGAAAGCAGATGTGAGGCTGGAGCTGGCGAGGGAGTTTAATGAACATCTTTACCGCGGGACGAATAAAGAGGATGAGGATAAGTGCCTGAATGTCAACGACGGGGTCATCTGTTATCTGGATATCCCCAAGATCAGTGTTTACCTTCCGGTCTACTACGGCACTTCGGATGAGGTGCTGAAAAAGGGCTGCGGTTATATAGAAAACACGTCTCTTCCGGTAGGCGGGGTAAATACCAATTCCGCCATATCGGGGCATACCGGGCTGCCGGGGGCGGAGCTTTTGTCCTCTCTGGATAAGATGAAGGAAACGGATGTGTTTTATATTCATGTGCTGGGGGAAATCCTGGCATATCAGGTGGATATGATAAAGGTGGTGGAACCGGAGGAGTCTGAGGATCTGGAAATAGTGCCGGGCAAGGATTATGTGACGCTTGTGACCTGTACCCCATATGGGATCAACAGCCACAGGCTGCTTGTGAGAGGGAGCAGGATTGCTTATGTGCCGGAGGAGGTATCGTCTTCCGGGAATGCGTCTGCAAGCGTGACGTCGGGGCTGTCAGAAGCCATGAAGCGTCAGCTGGCGGTGATCGCGGCGATCGTGCTGGTGGCGGCGGCGGCCGTAGCAGCGGCAGCAATTTATCGGAAAAAAAGCCTGCAGCAGAAGCAAGAGGAGACTGGAGAAGAGAACGATTAACTATGAATCATAATATAAAAGCAAGACTGCCGTTACTGTGTATTTTTCTTGTATTGTTAGCGGGGGTGACGGTTATGGGGTATCCCCTTGCCAGCGATTGGCTCAGTAGATATACTGCCAGTGTGGAGATCGCGGATTATAACGCGGTTGTGGAGAAGGAAGATACCTCGAAGCTGGAAGCGATGCTGAAAGAGGCGCAAGAGTATAATACGGCATTGAGCGAGGGAAAGGTTAAGACATCGGTGGCTTCTTATGATGATCTGCTGGCGGTGACGGATGCGATCGGATATCTGGAGATTCCGATGCTCGGGGTGTATATGCCTATTTATCATGGGATCAGTGACGAGGTGCTGCAAAAGGGTATCGGGCATATGCCGGAGACGTCCCTTCCGGTAGGCGGGGAATCCACCCATAGCGTGCTGTCGGGGCATACCGGGCTGCCGGCGGCGAAGATCCTCACGGATCTGGATCAGATGGAGGCAGGGGATAAATTCTATATTCATGTACTGAATCAGATCCTTGCTTATGAGGTGGATCAGATAAAGGTCGTTCTCCCGGAGGAGACCGATGATATCCGGATCGTAAAGGGAGAAGATTATGTAACGCTTCTTACCTGTACGCCGTATGGCATTAACAGTCACAGGCTGCTGGTCCGCGGCAAAAGGACGGAATATGTGCCGGAGAAAGTTTCGGTGCAGGCGCCGGCTGAGGGTATTTCTAAGGAAATGATTCCGGTGCGGACGATTGTGATCTGTGCGGGAGCAGCGGCGTCGGCCGTGGTACTGATATTGATACTGCTGATTCTTTTTGCACCGGGAAGAAAGAAAAAAGAAGGCGTTGGAAAGGACTGATGGTGAGATGAAAGTGAAAAATTGGATAAAGATCAGTTTTCTGTGCTGCTTTTTTGTTTTTCTGACGCAGTTCGCGGCGCTGGCGGCGGAAGAAAAGGGTTCTATCACGCTGCAGATTACTCCGCTGGCGGCAGGGACGGAGATCACCCTGTATCCGATTGCGGAATTTGCAGATGGAAATTACATATATAATGAAACGTTTGCGGATAGCGGATTTATGATCGATGATTTGAATAATACGGCTCAGGCGCAGCAGGCGGCGGAGAACCTGGCTGCTTATGCGCGGGATAAACAGGCGGGCGGTATGGTAAAGACTGTTTTGGAGGACGGTAATCTGGTGTTTGAGGAGGTTTCCCCGGCGCTGTATCTTGTGGCGCAGACGAAGGGGGAAGAGCAGCTTGCGATACAGCCGGCGATCGTCCCGATCCCCTATACTTCGGATGGCGAAGCGGGATGGATCTATGAGGCTGTGCTTTCGCTGAAATATTCCTTCCCGGGCGGGGCGGTAATCGTTCGCAAGGTGGATGAAGAAGGACATTTGGTGGGACAGGCGGAGTTTGTCCTGCAGCAAAAGGTCTATGCAGAGGGAAGCTACTATTGGAAAGAATTTAAAGCAAACCTTGTCTCCAGCGAGCAGGGGCAGATTGTGATCACGGATATGCCGGTGGGGGATTACCGCCTGATTGAGACAAGCGCTCCGGCGGGATTTATCCTGGCAGAGACGCCGAATTATTTTTCGATAGAAAAAGCAGGACAGGTGAAAGAGATTGGCGGAGTCTATGCGGCGGCATCGGGCGAAGTGGCGGAACTGACCGTTGTGAACAGGCAGACATCGGTAACGGTCAATAAAGTGGATAAGAACGGTGAGCCGGTAGCCGGGGCGAAGCTGGTAGTGCGTCTGGCAGGCGGAGACGTGGCGCGCAGTGTGGACGCCAATGAGGTGGTGTCGTTTACCACAACAGGCCAGCCGTATGAGCTGAAGCGTCTTCCGGCGGGGAACTATCTTCTCAGTGAGGTGGAGGCGCCGGAAGGATACCGTGTGTCCCAGGATGTAGCGTTTACCGTGGAAGACGGGATGGATTCTGTCAATGTAGTAACAATGGTGGACGAGAAGGAGGAAAAGACGAAGGCGAGCCTGACAGTGACCAAAAAGCTGGTGGATCAGCATGAATTGTCTCTGATGGCAGAGGAGGATACGTTCTATGTGGCGCTATTTGAGGATGAGCAGAGAACGCAGAGGGTGTCGAATGTGCAGGCTTTGCATTTTGAAGGCTCTATCAGCGAAAGCGTGACCTTCTCCAATCTTGAGGTCGGAAAGTCTTATTATGTAGGTGAGACGGATGAATACGGCGTCCTGACAGAGGTTTCGTCTGCAGAAGACGGAGTCTATGCGTCGGTCTATCCGGGAAGCTATGAAGTGACGCCGACGAAGAAGGAGCAGCAGAAGGAATATACATTTGAAAATATGTTTTATGAACTTCCGTGGGGGTATACCTACGGCGGCAGCCTGACCATAACGAAACAGGTGTTTAAGGGAACGGATGCCTGCAAGACGGGCAAGACCTTCTATGCGGCAGTATTCAAGGACGCGGCAATGACAGAGCGCTATGGGGATATCATTACGCTTGCAATGGGCGGAAGCAGTGAGGTGAGCGTGACGATACCGGTTTACGTAGGAGAGTCTGAGAATGACAGCGCGACTTACTATGTGGCCGAGACAGATGCAGAAGGAAATGTGCTGAATGCATCGGCGGGACTGGAGTATGAGGTTTCGCTGGATAAGACAAAGATCACCATGTCGCCGTCCCATTCTGAGGAGACAGTGACGATCACCAATGCTTTTCCGGATGAGTGGGAGGAAGAGTCGGAAAGTACTGAGACAGAAAAGCCGGAAGGCGGGTCATCGGGCGGCTCCGGAACAGACAGGACGGGAACCATTGCCAAGACAGGAGATAATACGCCGGTTGGCTGGTATGCGGCATTGCTGGCATTGGCGGCAGCGGGGATTGCAGCGCCGGTTATTTGGAGAAGAAAAAAAAGGTAAAAACTAGTACGGATCAGTTTTAGCAGGGCGGCGGATTTTTATCCGCCGTTCTTGGCGTCAGGCATAGTGATGCGTGGCAAAAAAATGTATTGCTAAAACAGCGTAAAAATGGTAGGCTGAATTTGAGATTGTGGAGGAAGTGACGGATGATATTAAAGAACACAGTGTGGTCCGTGAATCTGATACGGAAATCGGGCCTAGATAAAAAAATTGGAGGTTATTATGGTAGTTCAGGAATTTAAAGAGCATTTGACGCAAACATTGATTCCCTTTTGGCGGGGATTAAAGGACAATGAATACGGAGGCTATTATGGATGGCTTAGCTACGGCCTGGAGCTTGATAAAAAAGCGGTAAAGGGCTGCATCTTAAACAGTAGGATTTTATGGTTTTTTTCCAACGCCTGCCGTCTGCTGGAGGACGAGGCGCTTCTAAAAGATGCGGATCATGCATATGAATTTATGCAAAAATACTGTCTGGATAAAACAAACGGCGGCGTGTACTGGTCGGTCGCTTATGACGGAAAGGTAGAAGAGGGATTGAAGCATACTTACAATCAGGCGTTTGCGATCTACGCCCTTTCTTCCTACTACCGTGTGAGCAAAAGGAAAGAGGCGCTGGATACGGCGAAGCGGCTTTTTGGGCTCATTGAAGACAAGTGCAGAGACGACAGGGGATATCTGGAGGCCTTTACAGAAGATTTCCGGCCGATGGATAATGAAAAGCTTTCCGAGAATGGGGTTATGGCGGAGAAGACCATGAATACGCTGCTCCATGTCTTTGAGGCATATACAGAGCTGTATGATGTGACAAAGGATGAGGCTGTTGCAGAACGTCTTCGCTGGATCATGGATATTTTTGCGGATAAGGTATACAACCCGCAGAAGAGGCGTCAGGAGGTATTCTTTGATGCGGACTGGAATACGCTGATCGATCTGCATTCATTCGGACATGACATCGAGACTGCATGGCTGATCGACCGGGGATGCGAGGTGTTAAATGACGCAGCCTATACAGAGAAGATGCGTGCGATCACGAAAGAGCTGGAGGCATGTGTCTATGAAAAGGCATACAGCAGCCATTCCCTTGCCAATGAGGCGGAGAACGGCGTGGTAAACAGGATCCGTATCTGGTGGGTACAGGCGGAGACTGTGGTAGGCTTTTATAATGCATGGCAGAAAGCGCCTGAGCATACGCAGTACCGTCAGGCGGCGGAAGATACCTGGGAATTTATTAAAGAATATATAGTGGATAAGAGGAAAGGATCGGAATGGCTCTGGTGTGTCAATGAGGACGGAAGCCCCATAGAGGACAAGCCGATCGTAGAACCGTGGAAATGTCCGTATCATAACGGACGTATGTGTATGGAAATGATCAGGAGGTTATCAGATGCTTCATAAACAGTATTATGTGGAACAGGAAAAATACGAAAGATTGCTGGCTCTTAAAAATGAAAAGAGTAGTTATTATAATGGGATTCTTCAGAAATATGTATATCCGGTGGTGACAAGGGAGCATATTCCGCTTCACTGGAAATATGACTTGAATCCGGAGACAAATCCGTACTTCATGGAGCGCCTGGGAGTCAATGCAGTTATGAATTCCGGCGCGATTGAGTTAAACGGCAAATATTATCTGGTTGTCCGCATCGAGGGAAATGACAGAAAGTCCTTTTTTGGCGTGGCGGAGAGTGACAACGGGATTGATGGTTTCCATTTCTGGGATTATCCGGTACAGCTTCCGGATACCTGCAAAGAAGAAACGAATGTGTATGATATGCGTCTGACAAAGCATGAGGACGGCTGGATTTACGGAGTGTTCTGTTCCGAGAGCAAGGATACGTCCGTAAATGACCTTTCTGCAGCGGTGGCTGCGGCAGGAATCGTGCGCACAAAGGACCTGAAGACCTGGGAGCGTCTGGATAATCTGAAAACCCTGCGTTCCCCGCAGCAGAGAAACGTTGTGCTGCATCCGGAGTTTGTCGATGGAAAATACGCTTTTTATACCCGGCCGATGGATGATTTTATTGATACCGGAAGCGGCGGGGGAATCGGATTCGGACTGTGCGATGATATCGAGCATGCCGTGATCGATGAAGAGAATATTACCAGCAAAAGAAAATATCATACCATTACGGAGGCGAAAAATGGTGCGGGAGCAGTGCCGATCAAGACAGAAAAAGGATGGATCCATATCGCCCACGGCGTAAGAAATACGGCGGCGGGGCTCCGTTATGTCCTTTATGCTTTTGCGACAGCGCTGGACGATCCGTCCCGTGTGATCGCAGAGCCTTCGGGAATGCTGCTTGGTCCGCATGACTGGGAGCGTGTCGGCGATGTATCGAACGTTGTATTTACCAACGGAGCTATCGCAAAAGACAATGGGGATGTGTATCTGTATTATGCATCCTCGGATACCAGAATGCATGTGGCAACAACAACGATTGACCGGCTGGTCGATTATGTGTTCCACACACCGGAAGATCCGCTGCGCTCTGTGGAATGCGTACAGCAGAGATGCAGCCTGATCGAGAAGAATTTAGAATTTCTGAAATCTATTCAGTAAGAAGATGGGAAACAGGAAGATAAAAGGGAGAATGACAATGAGTGCAGCAGAAAATTATAAATTGTGGTGTGAAAATCCGTATTTTGATGAAGCGACAAAGGCGGAGTTGAAAGCGATCGCCGGGGATGAAAAGGAAATCGAGGAACGTTTTTACCGCGATCTGGCGTTTGGCACAGGAGGACTTCGCGGCGTGATCGGCGCCGGGACAAACCGTATGAATATCTATACGGTGAGGAAGGCAACACAGGGGCTGGCAGATTTTATCATAGAAGAGAAGGGGCAGGAAAAAGGCGTGGCGATTGCCTATGATTCCCGCCATATGTCGCCGGAGTTTGCACTGGAAGCGGCGCTGTGCCTCTGTGCAAACGGTATTAAGACCTATCTTTTTGAATCCTTACGCCCAACGCCGGAGTTATCCTTTGCATTGCGTACGCTTGGCTGTATTGCGGGAATTGTGGTGACGGCAAGCCATAATCCGCCGGAGTATAATGGCTATAAGGTTTATTGGGAAGACGGCGCGCAGATCACGTATCCGAAGGACGAACAGATTATTGACCGCGTGAACCGTGTCACAGATTATGCGGCAGTTAAGAGTATGGGAGAGGAAGCTGCGAAGGAGAGCGGGCTTCTGACTATGATCGGCGAGGAGATCGACGCCAGATACATGGAAGAATTAAAGAAGCTGGTGCTGAATCCGGGAGTGATAAAGGAGCAGGCGAAATCCCTGAAAATCGTATATACGCCGCTTCACGGAACAGGGAACCTGCCCGTGCGCCGCGTGTTAAAAGAACTTGGGTTTGAACAGGTATATGTAGTGCCGCAGCAGGAAAAACCGGACGGGCGTTTCCCGACGGTCAGCTATCCGAACCCGGAGGATAAAAAAGCATTTACCCTGGCGCTGGAGCTGGCAAAGGAAGTGGATGCGGATCTGGTTCTGGCTACAGACCCGGATGCAGACCGTCTGGGTGTCTATGCAAAGGACAGCAGGACGGGCGAGTATATGGCCTTTACCGGAAATATGTCCGGTATGATTATCTGTGAGTATCAGTTGTCACAGAAAAAGGAGAAAGGCCTCCTGCCGGATAATGGTGCGGTGGTAACGACTATTGTGTCGGGCAATATGGCGCAGGCGGCGGCAAAGGAATATGGTACGGCGCTGATCGAGACGCTGACAGGGTTTAAGTATATTGGCGAGCAGATTAAATTATTTGAACAGAACCATGATCATACCTTCCTGTTTGGGTTTGAGGAGAGCTATGGCTGTCTTGTCGGGACTCATGCCAGGGATAAGGACGCGGTTGTGGCCGTGATGGCTCTTTGCGAGGCGGCAGCTTATTATAAGAATAAAAATTTGACTTTGTGGGACCAGATGCTGGTATTATTTGAGAAATACGGTTATTATAAGGAGGGGCTGCATACCCTGACGCTAAAAGGGATTGAGGGCGCGCAGAAGATTCAGGATATCATCAAAAGCTTCCGCAGCAATCCGCCCCAAAACGTCGGCCCGTGGAAAACGCTGGCTTTCCGTGATTACGGGGAGAATCGCCTGTGCAATTACGTGACAGGGGAAGAGACAGAGACGGGGCTGCCCCGATCCAATGTATTGTATTTTGAACTGGAAGACGATGCCTGGTGCTGTGTGCGTCCGTCCGGTACGGAGCCCAAGGTAAAATTTTATATGGGCGTCAAGGGTGAAGATATGCAGGATGCGGATGAGAAGCTTGCCAGGCTGACAGAGGCTATGACAGCGCTGATCCCGGAAGAATAAAGGAGAAAAAGAGCAGGAGGCGGAGGAAGGTAAGATGGCATTATTGAAATTAAAGCCGAGCTATAAGGATTATATCTGGGGCGGAAGACGCCTGGTCGAGGAATATCACAAGGAATATGACGGGGATGTACTGGCGGAGTCATGGGAGCTTTCCTGCCATCCTGACGGGCCTTCCTATATTGTAAACGGGGAAGATGCAGGGCTGACCCTGCGGCAGTACATAGATAAATACGGTAAGGAAGTACTGGGAAAGAACTGCAGAAGGTTCCAGGACTTCCCAATCCTGATCAAGTTTATCGATGCGAAGGATAACCTGTCTATCCAGGTACATCCGGATAACCGCTATGCCCTGGAAAATGAAGGGCAGTACGGCAAAACAGAGATGTGGTATGTGATGGACTGCAAGGAGGGCGCATATTTGTACTACGGTTTTGCAAAAGAAGTGGACAAAGAAGAGTTTGCAAGACGTATCAGGGATCATACACTGACGGAAGTATTAAATGCGGTTCCGGTGAAGAAGGGCGATGTATTCTTTATTGAAGCGGGAACCATCCATGCGATTGGAAAAGATATTGTAATCGCGGAGATCCAGCAAAATTCCAATGTTACGTACCGTGTGTATGATTTCGGAAGGCTCGGGAAAGACGGAAAGCCGAGAGAACTGCATGTGGAAAAAGCGCTGGATGTGACAAAGAGGACGCCGATGGCGAAAGGACAGGCGTGCAGCCCGCATATTGGGGACTGCGACTATTTTACAGTAGATAAGCTGAATCTGGATGGCAGGATGGTAAAGAGAGCCGAAGGAACGGTGAGCGAGGCATCCTTCGCAAGCTTTTTGATCCTGGAAGGGGAAGGCGTAATGCGAAATGGCGATACTGAGGCGCCTTTTAGAAAAGGGGACAGCCTTTTACTGACAGCAGGCAGCGGCGATTATGAGATATCCGGTAATTGCCAGGCGCTTATGACGACGATCGGTGCGAAAGAGGATATGGTAAGAATTGGCATCGATATTGGCGGCACAGAGGTGAAGATGGGACTGGTAAATGAGGCGAATGAGTTGATTTATCAGACCAGTATTCCTACGGGGAAAGAAAGGGCGGCAGCCGAGGTTTTGGCAGACATCGGAAAAGCAGCGCTGAAGATGCTGGCGGATAACCGGCTTTCGATCGATTCCTGTATGGGAGCAGGCATAGGGTGTCCGGGAACGGTCGATGCGAAGACGGGCATGGTGGTATATTCCAATAACCTGGGATGGGCTCAGGTGGACCTTGCAGGAGAAATCGGAAAGTATCTGCCGATTCCGGTGAGTATCGGCAATGATGCTACCTGTGCGGCTCTGGGCGAAGCGGCAGCAGGAGCGGCGAAAGGTGCGTCAGATGTAATCATGCTGACATTGGGAACGGGCGTCGGCGGCGGAATCATCCTGGATGGACGTGTATTTGAAGGCGGCCTGGCCGGAGGCGGAGAACCGGGGCATATGGTAATTATGGCAGGCGGAGAAGAATGTACCTGCGGAAGAAAGGGATGTCTGGAATCTTATGCTTCCGCAACGGCGCTGATCCGCGATGCGAAAAGGGCGCTTGCGAAGAATCCCCATTCTCTGATGATGGAGCTGTGCGGGGGCGTTGCGGAAAATATGAACGGCAAGATTCCTTTTGATGCGGCTAAGCAAGATGATGAGACAGCAAAAGAGGTAATCAGAAATTATGTAAATTATTTGGGAACCGGAATAGCGAATCTGGTAAATATTTTCCGCCCGCAGCAGGTGGTGATCGGCGGCGGAATTTCCAGGCAGGGCGCGTATCTGACGGATGCGCTTTATGAGGTGGTAAAGGGACAGTGCTTTGGCGGTGAAAATTCCGCATTGCCTGAGATAAAGACGGCAGTGCTGGATAACCGTGCGGGTATGATCGGCGCAGCAAATTTGGTGTAATAGCAGGAGAAAAAATGGCAATTCAGTTTGATGAAAAACAGAGGGTTTTTGGTTTGCATACGAAAAACAGCAGTTATTTGATCGGGCTGGCAGACGAATGCGGTTATATCGGGCATATCTATTACGGGAAAAGAATGACGGATATGAATGCCGGGTATCTTATGAGGACGGAAGAAGCGCCGTTTGTGCCGTCTGCGAATAAGCGGGAGAAAGCGACCTTCATGGACACGTTCCCTATGGAGTATCCGGCATACGGAAGAGGGGATTACCGCGAGTCTTGCCTGAAGGTGCGCTCCTTACAGGGGCAGAGCGTTTGTGAGCTGCATTATAAAAAGCATGAGATTTACGCGGGCAAGCCCGGGCTTTTGGGGCTTCCGGCAACCTTTGGCAAAGAGCGGGAATGCCAGACTCTGGACATTTACTGCGGGGACGAGTCGCTGGGGCTGGAGGTCGTGCTGCGTTACAGCGTATTTGAAGATGTGGACGCGGTGATAAGAAGCGTGCAGATTAAAAATCTGTCTGCGCAGAGCGTTTATCTGGAAAAAGTATTCAGCGCCTGCCTGGATATGGATTTTGAACAGCAGGAGATGATTACGCTTTGCGGTTCCTGGGCGAGGGAGCGCCATATTGAGCGCAAAAAAATCGGACATGGAAAACAGGGCGTATCCTCCGTGCGCGGGGAGTCCAGCCATCAGGAGCATCCGTTTTTGGCGTTGGTGACGCCGGAGACGACGCAGGATGCCGGCGAGGTGTATGCGATGAATTTTGTATATTCCGGCAATTTCCTGGCGCAGGCGGAGGTATCGCACTTTGACTATGTGCGCATGGTGATGGGAATCCACCCGGAAGGCTTCTGCTGGAAACTAAATCCCGGCGAGAGCTTCCAGGCGCCGGAGGCAGCTATGGTCTATTCCGGCAGCGGGCTTGGCGCCATGACAAAGAGTTTTCATGACCTGTACCGTAATCATTTAATAAGAAGCCCGTACCTGCACAGGGAAAGGCCGGTTTTGATTAACAACTGGGAGGCTACTTATTTTGATTTTGATTCGGATAAGCTGCTGAACATCGCCCGGGAGGCAAAAAAATCCGGGATCGAGATGCTGGTGATGGACGACGGCTGGTTCGGGCGCCGGGAGTCTGATGACAGCTCCTTAGGTGACTGGACGGTCAATGAAGAAAAGATCAGGGGCGGACTGAAAAAACTGGTTGAGGATGTAAAAGCGCTGGGGATGAAATTCGGCATCTGGTTTGAGCCGGAGATGATTTCGCCGGATTCCGGGCTTTACCGTGCGCATCCTGATTGGGCGATCCGGGCGTGGAACCGGGAACCGGTACAGAGCCGCAGCCAATACGTGCTGGACCTTTCGCGGCAGGAAGTAGTGGACTATGTTTATGAGTGCGTGGCGTCCGTGCTGCGGTCGGCGGATATTGATTATGTGAAGTGGGATATGAACCGGCAGCTTACGGATATGGGAAGCAGCTGCCTGGAAGCGGATCGTCAGGGCGAGCTTTTCCACCGCTATGTGCTTGGCGTATATCAGCTTCAGGAGCGTTTGGTGAGCGAGTTCCCCGATCTGCTGTTAGAGAACTGCTCCGGCGGCGGCGCCAGATTTGACCCGGGAATGCTCTATTACAGTCCGCAGATATGGTGCTCGGACGACGCGGATGCAATTGAGCGTCTTGCGATTCAGGAGGGAACGGCGCTGATCTATCCGTTATCCACTATGGGAGCGCATGTCAGCGACTGCCCGAATCATATTGTGGGAAGGCAGACGCCGTTTACAACCAGAGGGCATGTGGCGCTGGCGGGAACCTTTGGATATGAACTGGATATTACAAAAATTTCAGAGGAGGAGCGCGCCATGATACCGGCACAGGTGGAATTGTACCACAGGTATCATGAACTGGTGAGAGAGGGAGACTATGACAGGATCGCCTCCTGGCGGGAAAACGGATGGTATGACTGCTGGCAGGCGACGGCAAAGGATCAAAGCGAAGCGCTTGTGACGTATGTTCAGGTGCTGGCAAGGGCAAACTGCCGCAGCCGTAAGATAAAGCTGAAAAACCTGATAGCGGATGCAAGATACCGCCTGGAGGGGGAGGATACCGTTTACAGCGGCGAAATGCTGATGAACGGCGGGCTTTTGATTCCCGGTATGAAGGGGGATTATCAGAGCAGGCTGTATCATTTTGTGCAGGAATAAAAAAAGGGTCAGCGCCCGGCTGAGATTTCAGTTGAGGCGTTGACCCTTTTTGGTACTCATATTATTTTTGGATAGATTCCCTGCGGAATTTTTTATGCTCATAGAGCTGTTCATCTGCCAGTGAGATGATTTCCTGGATATCGGTATTGCCGGAAAAATCAAAGGCGTGGATGCCAAGAGAAATTTCCACATAAAATGGCTTGCCGGAAGATTCATTCAGCGCCTGGCACGCCTGCGTGACACGGGTGCGGAAGGTCTGCTCAAAGTCAGGCGATTCGGAAAGAATCAATGCAAGGAACTCATCACCGCCGATACGCCCCAGAATGTCGGAGTCGCGCAGGCATTTTTTCAAAATCTGTCCTGCAGAGCGGATCGCGTAGTTGCCCTCGGGATGCCCCCAGTTATCGTTGATTTCTTTCAGATGGTCTAAATCGCCGTACATCATATAAGCGTGGAGCGAATCATGCTGCGGCTGCAGGCTGTTGACCTGCTCCGTGAAACCGCGAAGGTTCAAAAGCCCGGTCAGCTCGTCAAAGCCGGACATAATATCAAGCTCCCGGTTCCGTTCCTGCATAAGCTCGATATGCCGGGACATTTCCAGAAGGTGGGCGGCTTCGATCTTGCTGCTTTCCTGATAACGCAGGGAAAGCCCAAGCTGAAGGCTGATAACATAAAAGAAGGAGAAATCCCCCTGGTCGATATCACATGCCAGCAGCCCATATTGTTTTTCACAGGAAAACAGCAGGAAAAAGGTATATTGATGAGGAGAGCCATCGTTGATAAACTCTGTCATACGATGTTCCTTATTAATCACCGGGCGGTCATACGGATAATAGGAGACAACGTTGCCGTTGCAGTGATAGGAGGCAAGATACAGTTTATCCGGTGCTGTCCAGGGTTCGCCGTCCACATAATGAATCGGTGAACCGAGAAGGAACAGATACATATTTCGCGAAGAAATCCGCTGCAGGTTCGCCATGATCCGGTAGCAGAAGCGCTCCTCGTCACTTACATAATTATTCAGGTCGCGTGCCATGAAGGGGACGAACCAGGATCTCCGCTGGAAATTTAAAGATTCGTCCCGCATCTGCGTCAACTCAGCAGACAAAAGCTTGCGCTCCTTTGAGAGGGATTCGAAGGTCTCGTTGCGGATTTCCCGGGCGCTGGCACAGCCGCAGGATTCACGCTGTATATAGTTTACCGGAACGCGCCTGGATACTACTTCCCTGCCTTTGAAGCGGTCCAGCAGATCGATGACAGACTGTCTGCCGATGGCAAAGCCATCCTGCGAGATCGTAGTCAGAGGCGGATTCATGTTCTTTGCCAGTTCACAGTCATCATACCCCGTAATGGCGATATCTTTGCCGACCTGAAGCCCTCTTCGCCTGCACACACGATAACCGGAAAATGCCATTTCATCGTTGGAAAACACAAGTGCATCCGCATCGGGATGGGCGTCAAGAAGCGTTTCCACCTGGCTGTCGACAAATTCTGAGTAATCTCCCCGCTCGATCATAGAAGCGTCAAAGGGAAGCTGCGCTTCTTCCATAGCATCCAGATAAGCCTGCTTTCGCTCGGCGGCGTCTGTATTGCCGTCCGGCCCTGCAACAAAGAGGATTTTTTTGTACCCGTGGTCGTTGATTAAATGATCCATAATCATACGGATTCCCTGATAGTTGTTGGAAATCAGATAATGGCAGTTATCAAGGGTTATTGTCTCTGTCAGGATAACGACCGGAATCGAATTAAATTTGCCGGCAAAGGCGTCCAGGTCATTGTCATTCAGATATACCCCAAGCGTACCGTAGTTGATGATAATACCGTCAACCCCGCTTAGCAGGCTGTAATCATAGATCGTGTTAAACTGGTAATCATAGACGTTTCCAATATCATCGCCCAGCATATTCTGAAAGAAAACTTTGGTATGTGTTCCAAGAAAGAAACAAATATTTACATCAAACTCCTGTGCGGCATCGCGGATACCGGCGATAATGCGCTGTGGAAAATATGTATGGACACCACCGATTAAAACGGCGATGGTGTATCGTTTCTTATCGTTCATGACTGCCTCCTGTGTGCTGCGCACACTGTTCTCACATAAAAAAGAATATACTTATATGTATTATACAAAAAAATGAGAATGTAAGCAAGTACTTAGTAAAAATAAACAGGGTAAATCTGTAATTCCACCGTACAGGCAGCACCTGACTGGGAACCTTTATCGTCCCGGAGCAGGTGGAACAATATAAGATCCGTCCCGTACAGGGAAAGTTTAGGGTTTCCATTTGCAATAAAAAAAGAAACATACTATTGACAAACGACAACATATCATATATAATAACATCACTTACCCAATCTGGTGAGTATCTGTCGTATCGACAAAGATTCCGAAACACTACAATAACCACATAGAGGATAAAAAAATGAGAATGTTATTTGTGCTTTCTGTAGGGACAGGGGCAATTTTCTGCGACCTGCATGAGAGAAAGATACCGAATCCGCTGATCGTGGCGGGGATGATACTGGGGGCGGCGTGGCAGTGGAGCGCCAAAGGGCCTCCGGGTATGGTTGATTTTCTGGCTGGGGCGATAGCGCCGCTTCTGGCATTGGGAATCCTTCACTATTTCCGCATGCTGGGAGCGGGAGATATTAAATTGCTGATGGTTTTGGGCGGCTTTTTGGACTTTGCGGGCAGCCTGAAATGTATAGGCGTTTCGTTTCTGATCGCCGCTGTATTCTCAGTGGCAGTTCTTTTCAAACACCGCATTCTGGTGCGGCGTCTGAACTATTTTGTTCAATATTTACACAACTACAGGAAAAATAAAATGTGGGCGCCGTATATCGGCGGGCAGGAAGATGCGGCGTATCTGCATTTTTCAATCCCGGTGGCGCTTGGCGGCATCTGTGTGATAGGAGGGTTTATTTGAAAAAACAAAATTTTGCAATCTGTGATTTGGAGGAGTCTTATGCATTGCGCCTGATGGAGTGTCTGACAGAACGCCGCAGCGTGCCCTTTACGATCCTGGCTTTCAGCGAAGTGGAGAGCCTGCGAAAGTTTGCAAAAGAGAATCCGGTGGAGATCCTGCTGATCTCGGATAGAATGATGGCGGAGGATATCCCGCAGATGAATGTTAACCTGATCGTGATTTTGTCGGAGGGGGAAAGCACGGGGGAATTTGCGGATTATCCGGCGGTTTATAAATATCAGCCCTCCGACAGCCTGATAGCGGAGGTGATGAATTATTATGCGAATCAGGCAATTCCCCAGACGCAGGTGTTCTTAAAAAGAAATGTGAAAATAATCGGGATTTATTCGCCCGTGAGGCGCTGCGGCAAGACTTGTTTTGCCTTGACGCTGGGACAGATTCTGGCGCAGAGAAAATCTGTGCTCTATCTCAATCTGGAAGAGTATTCCGGCTTTGAAGCGCTTACAGGACAGACGTTTTCGTCGGATATTTCGGACGTGCTGTATTTCATCAGGCAGAATAAGGGAAACAGCATTTTTAAGCTGAATGCGGCAGTGAAGAGAATCGGCGGCATGGACTACATTCCGCCGGCATTTTCGGCGGGGGACCTGCGTGAGATAACGGCTGCGCAGTGGATAAAGCTTTTAGAGGAGATTACGGCAGTGGGCGGTTATGACACCGTGATTCTGGACATTGGCGAGACGGTGGAGGATAAATTTGCGCTGTTAGGGCACTGTACGGACCTCTATATGCCAGCGCTTGGGGACGCGGTATCCCAGGCAAAGCTTGCGCAGTATGAGCGCCTGTTACAGGAGCTGGAATACGAGGAAATCCGGCAGAGGACAAAACAGATCCTGCTTCCGTTTTGTGAGCCTGCGGCGGCTGGGGAGTACTTTTTGGAACAATTAGTGTGGAGCGATATGGGAAGCTTTGCGCGGGAAATTCTGGGAGAATAGGATGAACAGGGAAACGGCGGAATTTAAACGGCTCCATAAACGCCTTATGGAGCGCCTGGATACATCCAGGGATTTGAAGGATGAGGAAATTTATGAACAGATTGACCGTCTGATGATGGATAAAAACGGCGGGCATTACCAGAGCCTAAAACGCAGAGCCGAACTGCGCACGGAACTATTTAATTCTGTGCGTAAACTGGATATCCTGCAGGAGCTGGTAGATAACGACAGCATCACGGAGGTGATGGTCAACGGACAGGATGGTATTTTCATCGAACAGGCAGGGCATGTGAAAAAATGGGATAAGGAATTTTATTCACTGCAAAAGATTGAGGATCTGGTACAGGCGATCGCCGCCAGATGCAACCGCATCGTCAACGCTACGGTGCCGATCGCGGATGCCAGGCTGGAGAACGGCGCGCGGGTCAACATTGTGCTGCCGCCGGTGGCATTAAACGGACCGGTGATTACCATCCGCCAGTTTCCGGCGCATCCGATCCAGATGCGGCAGCTCATAGAGTGGGGAGCGGTGACGGCGGAAGCGGTAAGCCTGCTTCAGAAGCTGGTCATAGCCGGGTATAACATTTTTATCAGCGGGGGAACGGGCTCCGGCAAGACTACTTTTTTAAACGCCTTGTCGGATTTCATACCGAAGGATGAGAGGATCATCACGATAGAGGACAATGCGGAGCTGCAGATTCAGGGCGTGCAAAATCTGGTGAGGCTGGAGGCGCGCAGAGGCAATACCCAGGGGGAGCATGCCATTACCATCCGCGACCTGATCCGCGCAAGCCTGCGTATGAGGCCGGACCGGGTCATTGTCGGAGAAGTGCGCGGGGAGGAGACGATCGATATGATACAGGCGATGAATAACGGGCATGACGGCAGTTTGTCTACCGGGCACGGCAACAGCCCGAGGGATATGCTGGCACGGCTGGAGACGATGGTGCTGATGGGGATGGAACTGCCAGTCTCGGCAGTGCGCAGGCAGATTGCTTCGGGAATCGATATTATGGTACATCTGGGAAGGATGCGGGATAAAAGCAGGAAAGTGCTGGAGATTCTGGAGATTACCGGGTACCGGTATGAGACGGAAGAAATTCTGACCCATACATTATTTGCCTTTGAAGAGGGGAGAGATTCGGGGGAGAAAGTAAAGGGCAGGCTGGTGCGAAAAGGAGAGCTGCAGCAGAGAAAAAAACTGGAAAGGGCGGGACTGGTATAGATGGATTATACAGACTATCAATTTTCGAAAAAAGAACTGGCGGGCAACATCATCTTGTTTCTTGGGATTGCAGGGGGAATCGGCTATCTGTTTTACCGTTCCTTTGCGGCGTTTCTTCTCTGCCTTCCGTTCTTTGGCATTTTTTTAAAAAAACAAAAGGAAGTATACTGCCAAAAGAGAAAAAGGATACTGGAAGAACAGTTCCTGACAGGAATCCAGGCGGTTGCCACGGCGTTAACGGCAGGCTATTCAGTGGAAACAGCCTTTGAGGATGCCTATAGGGAGCTTCAGAACATTTACCGGGAAGACGACATGATTATGGAGGAATTTTGTTATATCGTAAGCCAGCTTAGGGTAAACCGCAACCTGGAGGAGCTGCTGAAAGGACTTGCCGTAAGAAGCGGCGCAGAGGATATCTGTAATTTTGCAGAAATCTTCTCTGTGGCAAAAAGGACAGGCGGGAATCTGCTTTCCATTATACGCAACACAGCGTGGACCATCAGCCAGAAGGAGGAAACGCGGCGGGAAATAGAGACTGCGCTGTCGGCGAAACGGCTGGAGCAGAACATTATGAGCCTGGTTCCGGCAATGATCCTTTTGTATGTGCAGCTTGTGTCCCCGGGATTTCTGGATGTGATGTATCACAATCTGACGGGGATGATAATCATGACCCTTTGCCTGCTTGTATATGGGGCGGCGTATTTCTGGGGCAGAAAAATAGTGAATATTGAGGTATGAGTATGGCGATTTATTTGGTAATGGCGTGCGCGCTGGGGCTGTTGTTTGCCGTAAGCGCAGGAGAAAAGCTGCCTGAGGATATGAAAGTACCCGGGATACGGCTGCCTTTTTACCGGGCGGGACATTATCTGGCGGGCAAGCTGCATCCGGGAAGAGAAAAGATGCGGGAAAACAAATATGAAACGGAAAAGCTGGCGAATACCGTCACGGTTCTTTTTCTGGGACTTGGTATTTCGCTGCTGGCACAGGGAGCGCTGCTTGGCGGCGCCGCGCTGCTGCAGGAAAATGGCATCACAAGACCGCAGAAGGGCGAAGGCGATAAGGTACTGAATCTGCAGGCACAGATAGAAGGGCTGGAAGAAACGGAAGACTTGCAGGTAGTGGTAGCAGAGCGGCAGTACACCTATGAGGAAAAACAAACGTTTCTCGAGGAGGCGATGGAACTGCTGGATACGGTGATTCTGGGGGAAAATGAGTCGGCGGATGAGGTGCGGGGGCAAGTCGTGCTTCCCTCGCAGATGCTGGACGGGAAGGTGACGGTTCAGTGGATCTGCCAGCCGGACGGCATTCTTGATGAGGAGGGCTGGATATCGGAGGATGTGCCGGAGGAAGGGGAGCTGCTGCAGTTAAAAGCGATGCTCTCCTGCGAGGGGGAAGAGGCGGTCCATGAGCTGGCGCTGCGCTTGTATCCGCCTGTGCGAAGCGCGCAGGAGCAGCTTATATATTCCCTGAAAAAGCAGGTGAAATCTGCGGAGGAGGATACGGCGGAGGAAGAAAGACTTACGCTGCCGCAGGAGGTCGAGGGCAGAAGCGTCACGTGGATGGAGCCGGATGTTTCTATGGTGGGGACTTTTCTGGTGATTACGGTGCTGGCGTCCGCCTGCGCTTATCTTGGCAAAGAGCAGGAAATCAAAAGGGCAGATTTAAAGAGAAAACGGCAATTGATTATGGACTATCCGAATCTGCTGTTTAAGATGAGTATGCTGCTCGACGCCGGGCTGACAATGCAGAATGCCTTTTCACGGATCGCCTTTGAGTACCGTGACCGCAAGGAAAAACAGACGCGTTATGCATATGAGGAAATGCTGGCAGCCTGTAATGAGATGAAAAGCGGTATCTCAGAGGCGCAGGCATACGAAAATTTTGGCAGGCGCTGCGGCGAAACGCAGTATGTGAAACTCGGAACCGTATTAGCCGGTAATCTCGAAAAAGGAGCGCAGGGATTGACAAAACTGCTGCAGGAGGAAGCGGCTGTTGCCCTCGATGAGAGAAGGCAGCTTGCGAGAAAGCTGGGAGAGGAAGCCGGTACAAAGCTATTGCTGCCGATGGTATTGATGCTGATGATCGTCCTGGTGATTCTGATGCTGCCGGCAGTGCTGTCATTTTAGAAATCCGGCAGGGAAAGGAGGTGAATAATATGATGAGATTCGTAAGAAGGCTGCATGAGGAAGAAGATGGAATCGGAACAGTAGAGATTATTTTAATTCTTGTCGTGTTGATCGGTCTGGTCATCATCTTTAAAAATCAGCTTACCACTCTGGTAAACAGTATCTTCAAAAAGATTACAAGTCAGAGCAGCAGCATTTGACGTGAAAGGAGAACAGAATGAAGGAGTACAGATGCAAAGGGACAATTACCGTGTTCCTGAGTTTAATCAGCGTACTGTTTTTGTCCCTTCTCTGTACGGCGATTGAATCCGCGAGAATACAGGGATGCAGGGCGAAGGCGGCGGCATCGTTGGATATGGGGCTTTTTTCCGTATTCGGGGAGTTTGAAAAGGGATTGCTGGAGCAATATGACGTGTTTTTCCTGGACGGCGCGTCCGGGACAGGAAAATTCAGCACGGACGCGGTGAAGAAGAAGCTGCAGGATTATATGGAATACAATGTATCACCCAATAAGGGGCGGCTGCTGAAAGGATACGATCCTTTTTCGCTGGGGCTTCAGAAGGTACAGATCAAAGGGATACAGCTTGCGACAGATGAAAACGGCGGCGCTTTTTATCAGCAGGCGGTAGGTTTTATGAAAGAAAATCTTGGCACAGAGCTGGTGAGCAGCCTGCTGGAGCGGGCAGAGGACGCGAAAAAGATGGAGGAAGCGGGAAAGCTTTACGAGGAAAGGGAAAAGACGATAGGCGAGCAGCTAAAGGAGATGGAGGCTGAACAGAAGCGCCAGGAGGAAGAGAAACAGAAAATCTGGGAGGAACAGAGGAAAAACGCCGAGGCGCGGGGCGATATTTTGCCGGAACAGCCTGAGACAGAGGCAGAAAAAATCCCGGCGTCGGAAAATCCGCTGGCGGTGATCCGCAAGATAAAAAAGAAAGGGTTGATGGGGCTTGTGCTGGGGGACAAAAAGGTTTCCGATAAGACGATACCGGGCAATTCCCCGTCGCGGCGGATATGCAAAAAAGGAACATTGAGCGTGGACAGGAAATACAGCGGCGCGACGGCAGACCTTTTGTTTCAGGAATATTTGTTTGAACGCTTCTCTCTGTTTACGGATAAGGAAAAAGAGGGAATCGTTGATTATGAGCTGGAGTACATTCTATGCGGTAAAACAAGCGATGAGAAGAATTTAAAAAGTGTAGTGAATAAGCTGCTGCTGATGAGGGAAGGCTCCAATTTTCTGCATTTGACAAGCGACCTGGAGAAGAAAGGAGAGGCGGAAGCGATGGCGGCGCTGTTAACAGGGTGGATTCCCGTTCCGGGAATCACGGCGGTCACGGCATATGCGCTGCTGCTCGCATGGGCGTACGCGGAGAGCCTTTTGGACGTCCGGGAACTGATGGCGGGCGGAAAGGTGCCGCTTTTTAAAGAGGCAGCGGATTGGAAGGTGTCGCTTCAGGGGATCCCGAAGCTTTTAGAGCTGCTGGAAAATACCGACGGCTCCAACGGGGAAGGAGTATCCTATGAAGGGTATCTGCAGATTCTGTTTACGCTGGGAAGCAAGAAAAAATATCCTATGAGGGCGCTGGATCTGATCGAAGGATATCTGCGCACAAAATCAGGAACAGCTAATTTCAAGGCGGATTATGCGATTTCTAAGGTGGAAGCGAGGGCGGAGTTTCTGATACCGCCGGTTTTTCTGAAAGTGTCTAATGCGTTTTTGAAAACAGGAACTACGCGGCAGAATTATGCGGTAACAGGAAGCTTTGCTTATTGAGGAGGTGGCTGGAAATGTTCTTTCCCTGCAGGAAAACGGAGGATGTGAAAATACAGAGAAAGGAAAGGTGGATTCTCCCGGCAAACTGTTTCCGAAAAAACAGCAGGGAGAGAAGATTCCCGGTCATCACCCGGCGGGGCAGCATGACTTTGGAGGCGGCGTGCGTCCTGCCAATGTTTTTGTTTGCCATGCTGTCTATCCTGCAATTTGCCCAGGTCATATTGACTTCCTCGCAATTGCTGGCGGGGATGCAGGATGCGGCAAAGGATATGGCAGCATATGCTTATATAGAAGAGATGGGGGGTATCGGAAGCGGAGGGCATCCCGGCGGAGCTGCTCAAAGGCGGGCTCTCGGCAATCTATGCGAGAAGCCGCATCAGGGAAAGAAGCGGATTTACCGGGGCCTCCGGCACATTTAGCCTCCTGCAGTCTGATTTTTTGAAGAATCATATTATAGATCTTGCCGTCACCTATTATCCGGTGCAGACAGCGGCGCTGATTCCCGTGCCAAAGATAAAGGCAGCGCTCAGGGCAAGAGTCCGCGCCTGGACAGGGCGGACGGGAAGCGGCGGGGAGGAAGATGAGGGAGAGGACAGCGGGGAAGAGGAGACGGTATATGTTACCGTGACCGGAAAGGTCTATCACAGGGATGAAAACTGCAGTCATATTAAACTGTCTGTGCAGACGGTTTCCAGGGACAGCCTGAAGACGAAACGCAATGCTTCCGGCGGGAAATATCATGCCTGCGAAAAGTGCGGAGGCGGAAGTTCGGACAGCGTATATGTAACCGTGTTTGGCGACCGGTATCATTCCTCGTTAAGCTGCAGCGGCTTGAAAAGAAGCGTCAAGGAGGTTCCGGTGTCGCAGGTAAAAGGCTGGCGGGCGTGTTCAAAATGCGGCGGTAAATAGTATACAGGATAAAAGGGAGAGGAAAAAGGAGAATGAAAGAGACATGGCGTTACGCGGCGCTGCTGCTGTACCTTTTGGCAGCGGCGGTAACAGATATCAAAACGAAAAAAGTATCCGCAGCACTGGCAGCATTTATGGGGCTTGCGGCAATTGTGGCGCAAGCGGTATGGCATCCGCTCAGTATGGGAAACTGGATCGCGGGCGTGCTGCCGGGAATGTTTTTGCTGGCGATTGGCTTTCTTACGCGGGAGTCGGTGGGATACGGCGACGGTATCATCCTGTTGGTATGCGGGAGCATACTGGGGTTTTGGGGATGCCTGGAGGTATTTCTTCTGGGGCTTTTTCTCACCTTTCCGTTTTCTCTGTTTCTGATTGCCGGGCGCAGGGCAGACAGAAAAAAAGAGATTCCTTTTGTGCCGTTTCTGCTGGCGGGATATGGGATCTGGCTCTTTGCATTTTGGTGAGATAGGAGGAAGAGATGAAAATACGAAAAAGAAAGAAAGGAAGTTATACCATAGAGGCGTCGCTTTTGATGGGAGTCATTCTCCCGGTATTGGTCGGCATTATCTATATGGGATTTTTTCTGCATGACAAAAGCTTTACACAGGCTGCCGCCTATGAGGCGGCGGTTTATGCCAGCCTTCACGCGGACGATAAGAAAACAGACGTGAATGATATGGCAAACCGCCTGATAAAAGGGCGGCTTTTGGGAACCGGCGGCGTTATCTGCCAAAGTTCGGCAGGAGAGAGGGAGGTGAAAGTCAGCTGCCGGGGGAATTTCACAGTGCCGGGAATGATCCGGCAGTTGCTGGGACAGCAGCAGATTTCATCGGAGGTGGTTCTGTCGGTGGAGCGTCCATCGAAGCGGATTCAGAGGATAAGGGGCGTGATAAAAATAGCAAAGAAGATAAGGGGGAGCGAATCATGATACTTTCGTTTAAACGCGATATGATGCACAATTATATGGTGGCAGAGTCTGAGGAAGCGTTGCAAAAGAGCGATTACCAGATTCATATGCTTACGGAAAACCGTATTGCGGGGCTTCTGGAATGCAGTGTAAAAAAAATCAATGCCAAAGAGCGCTATTTTTATGATATTACATCGCGTCAGTCAATGGCAAATATCTATGAAAAGGAATATATAGGAGCGGATGATATCCGAATTTTGATAAAA
>CAZAQD010000033.1:0-22769 GCA_964487425.1 uncultured Marvinbryantia sp.
TTGCTTTTCTGCGGAAGATGGAATAAAAGTCTTGAATTATGGCGAAACCTATGCTAAAATATATTTTCGTGATATATCTTAATTCCTTGCTCCTTTTATGCATAGAAAAGCGCAGCGATGCGGGGACTGCCAGGCAGCCACTAAGATAAAAAGGGGGCCAGAGACCATAAGGAGGTGCAAACACATGAACAAGTATGAATTAGCAGTTGTTGTCAATGCAAAGATTGAGGACGACGAAAGAGCGGCTACCATTGAGAAGGTAAAAGAGTATATTGCCCGTTACAATGGTACCATCACGAATGTGGATGAATGGGGTAAGAAGAAATTAGCTTACGAAATCCAGAAGATGAGCGAAGGCTTTTACTACTTTATTCAGTTCGAAGCAGATGCAGATGCTCCGGCAGAAATCGAAAGACATGTTCGTATCATGGAAAACGTTCTCAGATATTTGTGTGTTAGACAGGACGCATAGTTTGAGAAAGGGAGATCAGAATGAATAAAGTTATTTTAATGGGTCGTTTGACCAGAGACCCGGAAGTACGTTACTCAGCAGGCGAAAGCGCTACGGCAGTAGCAAGATATACGTTGGCGGTGGATCGCAGATTCAGACGGGAGAATGATGCAAATGCAGATTTTATCGGCTGCGTTGCGTTCGGAAGACAGGCTGAGTTTGCAGAGAAGTATCTTCGTCAGGGGACGAAGATTGCAATTACCGGACGTATCCAGACCGGAAGCTATACCAACAGGGACGGTGTGAAAGTCTATACCACCGATGTGGTGGTAGAGGAACAGGAATTTGCTGAGAGCAAGAATGCAAGCGCTTCCACAGGAGCATCTGAGGGCGGCTACACAGCAGCACCGGCGCCGAGCAGACCGACTCCGAGTGCGGCGTCAGGTGACGGCTTCATGAATATTCCCGATGGAATTGATGAAGAGCTGCCGTTTAACTAAAGAATCCGGCAGGATGGCGGATCGACGGGTCCGGTAAAGCGGGTGTAAATTAACCGAGTATAATAGGAGGTAAATAGTCATGGCTTACAATAGAAGTGATAGAAGCGATTCTCCGATGAAGAGAAGAGGCGGACGCAGAAGAAAAAAAGTTTGCGTATTCTGCGGCAAAGAGAATAACGAGATCGATTACAAGGATGTAGCAAAACTGAAAAAGTATGTTTCTGAAAGAGGAAAGATCCTTCCGAGAAGAATCACAGGAACATGCGCAAAGCATCAGAGATCTTTAACAGTAGCGATCAAGAGAGCAAGACACATCGCTCTGATGCCGTACGTACAGGACTAATTTAAAATTGAATTAAGGTATCGTATAAGCAAAGCCTTTAAATGCTGTATAGCATTTAAAGGCTTTTTTGAATTAGGGGCTTAATCGTCAAAATAATGCAATTGTTCGTTGCTGAATGTTATTTTGTCCGGGGTTAGTTCAAAAACTTCATATATTAAAATAGGGAAACTGATCCCATAGGTATTAGGTATATAGAAAAATAATAGTTGACCTGCATGATCCCCAAATCCAACTCAGAATATTCAAATGTAAATTCTTCAGGATTTATTGATTTTGGATCCAAATAGTCGTGCTTTACGGCGATTGCAACGTATGCATACAGCGCCTCTAATGAACATTCCCCCTTTGCCTGTAGCTGTTCTTTGGGAATGACATAAAAGTAATCCGGCAGCTCTTCGCCATCTGCGATATGTACAACTTCCGGGACCGCCGATGCCGTTGCTTCCGTTAATTATTGCGGTCATCTTATTATATTCGCTTTTTCGAAGATATTTAATAGAAAACGGCGAATGATTTATGCCGTATTTTCAACTGTGGGATAGAGGATATTGCGATTTATGTTCCTTCGGATGAGGACCAGAAGTTATAGATGACCAGAATAGGTGAAAGAAGAGTTCGGGCTTTGCAAACATCAAAAAACGCCGGGATATTATATCCCGGCGTGCCCATCTGTATCCAAAGATTCCCTTGTATATACGTGCTTTGCTTCTCTTTGCAGCTCTACATTCTGAGAGAGCAGCTCCTTTACTTCTCTTGGATTTTTAATACTGACAATATCAAATTCCTTCTGGGTGGCATCGGAGCTGCAGCAATGGATAGTACCGACTCCGAATAATCTCTGACCCAGCGTCTGCTTGAGGGAAACGTCTGTAATGCGGTACAGGCGGATCTCATCTTCGGTTGTGGTGAGAAGCCCGGTACGGATAAATAACCGTTCTTCATCCAGCTCATATTTGGTAAAGGACAAGGGAAGTCCGAAAATGGATCGTTTTTTATCACTCCAAAGTGTGCTCATAATATATTCCACCTCGTTTTCTGCTGAAAATGCTATTTTTTCATATTTGCAAATTTGGTATACTGCGGGAGCCATGCCAGTTCAATTGTGCCGATGGCGCCGTTTCTTTGCTTGGCGATATTGATTTCGGCAACGTTGGGTTTTGCCGTATCTTTATTGTAATAATCGTCGCGGTAAATGAACATGACTACGTCGGCGTCCTGCTCAATGGCGCCGGATTCGCGCAGGTCGGAGAGCATCGGGCGATGCTCCGGGCGCTGCTCCACGGCACGGCTGAGCTGCGACAGGGCAACCACAGGAACATTTAATTCTCTTGCGATTTCCTTTAAGGAGCGGGAAATATCGGAAATTTCCTGCTGTCTGGATTCACTTCGCTTGCTGCCGGTCATTAGCTGCAGATAGTCGATGATGATAATGCTCACGTTATGCTCCATTTTAAATTTACGGCATTTGCTGCGAAGCTCCATGACAGAGATACCGGGGGTATCGTCGATAATCAGATTGGACTGACCGATAACGCCGGCTCCTTCAATCAGCTTTCCCCAGTCTTCATCGGAAAGATTACCGGTTCTGATCGACTGTGAATCTACACGGGATTCAAGGGAGAGCAGACGGTTGACAAGCTGCTCCTTTGACATTTCCAGGCTGAACATGGCAACCGTGACATTTTCTTTAAAAGCCATATGCTGTGCGATATTTAAAACGAATGCCGTCTTTCCCATAGAAGGGCGCGCCGCGACAAGGATCAGATCGGAATTCTGAAAACCCGCTGTTTTATAATCCAGGTCAATAAATCCGGTCGCAAGTCCGGTGACATTGCCTTTTGTTCTCGATGCGGCTTCTATCCGGTCCAGGGCGTTTAACACGACCTGTTTGATGGGAACGAATTCGCCTGTTGTATTTTGCTGGACAATATCAAAAATCCGCTTTTCCGTGCTGCTTAAAATGTCCTCTGTGCTTTCCTTGCCGGCGTAACATTCATTGGCGATGTCTTCGTTGACATGGATTAATTTGCGCAGCATGGACTTGTCACGCACAATCGCCGCGTATTGGCGTATATTGGCAGAGGTATATACGGAATTGAGGATATCCTTCATAAATTCCAGGCTTGCCACCTCGGGAGGGACATCTTTTCCTTTAAGGCGGTTCTGCAGTGTGATAAGGTCTACGGGGCTTCCTTCATTATAAAGCTCTATCATGGCATCAAAAACGACACCGTACTGACGCTGATAGAAATCTTCGCTTGTAATGATCTCTGAAGCGACAAGGATGGCGTCCGTATCCATAATCATGGAACCAATAACGGATTGCTCAGCCTCCGGGCTGTGGGGCAGTACCCTCTTGATGAGTGCTTCTTCCATAAAGCGTTCCTTCCTTTTAAGCTTCTTTGATTGTAACTTTAAGCTGAGCGGTTACCTGAGGGTGAAGCTTCACCGGAACCTCGGTTGTCCCAAGCGCTTTTAAGGCATTGGGAAGCTGAATCTTTTTCTTGTCAATATCCAGGTCAAACTGTTTTTTTGCGGCTTCCGCAATTTCTTTGGAGGAGACAGAACCAAAGGTTTTACCGCCTTCTCCGACTTTGATGGACAGGATGACCTCCTTTTGTCCCAGCACCTGTGCAAATTCTTTGGCGGCGTCAAGCTGCTCCTGCGCGACCTTTGCCTGATTTGCCTTCTGAAGCTTGAGGTCGTTTAAATTTTTGGCATTTGCCTCTACGCCGAGCTTTTTCGGAAACAGCATATTTCTTGCATAACCGTCGCTGACATTTACGGTGTCCCCTTTCTTGCCGAGGGATTTTACGTCTTCCAATAAAATTACTTTCATAATATTCTCTCCTTTATCCGATGGCACCTTCCTCGATCATAGTGTCGATGGTGTCCCTTAATTTATCGATTGCCTCTTCAATCGATATGTCCTTTAACTGCGCGCCGGCAATATTCATATGACCGCCGCCGCCTAACCGTTCCATAATAATCTGCACATTTATTTCATCGATGGAACGGGCGCTGATATATACCAGCCCATTGTAGTTTGTCAATACAAAAGATGCTTTTACGCCGATGACATTAAGCAGCTCGTTTGCTGCCTGGGCTCCTGTCACAGTAGGGCTTTCAAGATGCTCCGGCGGCAGGGAACTGATGGCGTAATAACAGCGGTATAACTGCGCGTTGCGCACAGCTTCCGCCCTTGCTTTGTAAGATGCCATATCGTTGCGCATCATTTTGCGCACGCGGGTGACATCGGCGCCGCACCGCCGCAGATAAGCCGCCGCTTCAAAGGTGCGGATACCGGTTTTGGCTACAAAGTTATTGGTATCTACGATAATTCCGGCGTACACGCAGTCCGCCTCGATACTGGTAAGCTTGACACCGTCGTTAAAATACTGCAGGATCTCCGCAACCATTTCGCAGGCGGAGGAAGCATACGGTTCGATATAAGACAGTGTGGCGTTGTGGATCACTTCGCTGCCCTGTCTGTGATGGTCGAGGACGACGATAGTCTTTGCGTACTCCAGCAGGGAGGGACACTCCGTATTGCTGGGGCGGTTCGTATCCACGATCACCAGGACGGTATCGTCATCCAGAAGGTCAAGCGCCTTCTGATGGTTGATAAACATGTCCGGTTCATAGTCTTTATTATCCCGGAACATATTAAGGTAAGGACGGATAGAATTGCTGTTTTCATCAATAATGATGTATGCGCGTTTGCCGACGTTTCTGGCGGCGCGGTAAATACCGATGGCGGCGCCAAAGGTGTCGATATCCGTTACCTTATGCCCCATGATAATCACATCATCTTTGGTGCTGATAAATTCTTTAAGCGCCTGCGCTTTGACACGCGCCTTGACACGGGTGCTTTTCTCCATCTGCAGGCTCTTGCCGCCAAAATAAGCGATCTGGGAATTGTCCTTGACGACCGCCTGGTCGCCGCCGCGCCCCAGGGCGAGCTCAATCGCCGCATGGGAGAAAGCGTAGGTTTCAATATAGCTGGCGCCGTTCGCGCCGATGCCGATACTCAAAGTAACCTTCATTTCGTTGCCGATATTCACCGTCTTTACATCTTCCAGCAGGGAAAAACGGTTGGCTTCCATAACGTCCAGATATTTCTGCTTCATGACAACGTAATACTTATCCTTATCCAGCTTCTTCATAATACCATGATGGCTGGTGACGTATTTATCAATTTTCCGGTCTACTAAAGCCAGAAGCAGGGAACAGCGCACATCGTCGATGCTGTCCAGGACTTCATCGTAATTGTCAATGTAGATGAGCCCCACCACCAGTTTTTCATTCTCAATTTTTCTGAGGTACTGATTGAGCTGGGTAGTGTTGAACATATAAAGAGTATACAGATAACACTGCTCATCCGGCACGATCAGAAGGTCGGTGGCGGACTGCCACTCATCGATGTGCAGCCTTTTTACTTCAATATTATAATCCTCTCCGTTGAGGGAAACGTCAAATTTTTCCGCATTGTCGGACTGCGGAAGCCGGTTTTTGGTAATCTCCGGGATCAGATGCGAGATACTTTTGCGGTAAGTATTGTCTTTTCCGGTGATGGCGCGCATCTGGCGATTCATCCAGATCAATTTGCCGTCTGCATCCATCAGCCCATAGGGGATGGAAAATTCCTCCAGTATCTGCCTCTGTACCTGCCCGTAACGGGAGGCGAAGGAAACCAGCTCCTGCATGACAGGGGGCTTATAAACGAAAAACAGGATAATCACAAGAATCAGGTAAGCGCATGAAAATAAGGAAGCAGCAAATCCGGCTTTTACGTCGATAAAAAACAAAACAACGCTCATGACCAGAAGTAAAACCGCCAGAAATATAGGCCATTCCAGATAGGATTTCAGTTTTCCGCTGAATTTAACTTTTGATTTCATAATGAATCCTCTCTAAGAGCACAATTGCTCTGTGGTTAGTATACCATACATTCTGCAAAGAAGAAAGATTTTTATTCATAATGAGCCTTCAGGTACTTTTCGAGAACCGGAAACTGGCAGGGGCCGATGGAGAGGACCTGCGCGTGAAAGTCCTTTAAGCTAAATTGGTCGGGATAGCGTTTCTGGCACCAGCTACATAAATCCGAGAAGGTCAGGCAGCCAAGATAGTACTTCAGGTAATTGGCGGGGGATTCTACAATAGCATCGAATACGGCATTTGCCGTGCTGCTGCCTGCGATCCCCAGGCTCTGCAAAAAGGCGGCGGTGTCAGAGCGTGTGAAGCCCCGGTAGTGGATGGCGATATCTAAAAGAGAAGAGATACCCAGCATAATGGAACGGTTGAGGCAGTACAGCTCTGCCGCGTCCCCAGCGGATTCATCGGCGCATTGCCCGGCGGCATAGCGATAGCTTATCATTTCCACGTAAGTCGCCCAGCCTTCCGTGTAGCCTCCAAAGCTTAAAATGCTGCGCACCGGGCTGATGTCCTGGTTCGAAATGATATTTTGATAAAGATGCCCGGGATAGCCTTCGTGCGCCAGCGTTGTGTAAAGCGCAAGAGGAGAATAGCCGGCTGCCCGGTTTATGTAAATCACATGCTCATCCAGGTTATCAATGGGAGGGGTGAGATAAAAAGCCGGGCTTAAAAAATCCTCCAGCGATTCGTGAACGTATTTAATCGTATAATGGGCGGCAGGCGCCTGGGGAAAGTCGTCACACATACGCTCTTCTAAGTCGCTTAAGATTGTCTGCGGGTCTGTCGTCATACTGTCAAAAGCGCCGCTTTGCCCAAGCTGTGGATTTTTGCGGAGCAGGCTCTGGCATTCCTGCAGGTCTGCCTCAAGCTGCTGGCGGATACGTTTTTCAATGCCGGAAATGGGAAGGTAGGAACCGGTTGAACTGCGGATCAGGTATTCATAATAAGATTTTCCCAGTGGAAAATAGCAAAGCCCGTTTTCATTTGTCCCGGTCCCCTTTAATTGCTCCAATACTTCAGCCAAAAGTTCATAGGCGGGAAGGATATGCTCTTTCACTGCGGCAAGATTCTGCTCCTTATAGCTCGTTTTCTGCTCCTCGGACAGAGAATCGAGCTCTTCTATTTTTTCGTTAAAGAGTGTAACCAGAAAATGCTCTGCGGGATCCGCTGTCAGAAAGGACCGGCATTGAAGGATAATGGCGTCCGCGTTGGCATCGCTCATAAAAAGCCCGGCATTTGCTTTGGCAGCTTCAAATTCTGCGATGGAAGAAAAGTAGGAGTCTGTCTGGGCGATCAGTTCCAGATAGACGGGAATATCTTCCTCTGAATAAAAGGCATATTCCGATAAAAGAACAGGAAGCTGCGCCTGGATGCCGATGGTAGCGCCAAGCGGCTCCTCATACAGGGCGTAGGCTTCGCTGCCTTTTTCATTTTCAAGATAAAGGGAAAGAATATCATAGGTTAGCTGATCCCGGGATGAGAGGCTGTCGTAAGGGATGTTGTAAAGAATCTGGCAGTAATCATCGATGGAGGGGCTATCGGAAGAAACAAGCGAGATTTCGTCCGAACCTCCGTAGGTGACGGGATAGTCTGTGATACCGTAGTCTTCCGGGTGCTCAAGAGTATAGTGAAGGTTCAGCGTGCTGGATACGACCTCATTTTGAAACATGGAGACGGTAAACTCCGCAAATTGCCGGGAGGCAGCCGCAGCACCGATTCCCTCCAGACAGTGATGCGCGCTGTAAAGGAAAAAAAGAAAAGCAGGGATCAGGGCAAATTTTAGCCTTGCTGTAGATTTGGACATAAGCATACTCCGAAGATACTTTGTGTATTTTATGCGTGCGCGGCGGGGGTTATGCGGATTCGCACGCCGAAGCGCGGGAAACGGATGCCAAAGAAAATCAATGATATGAGGAATAAAAAACCAAAAAGGAAAAAGTACTTGCAATATGAGAATAAATATGATATAGTCAAAATGTAATTTCCGGGAACATTCAAAGTTCCCGATACGGGTCTGGCATTTCTGCCATTTTATTCCCAGTTGATTACAGAATAGAAAGCAATTAGGAGGGATGCCTATGATTGTATCTGCATGCCGATGACGGGGTGAAAGATTGTACTGGATAAAGGGAAAGGAATAGATATGAAAAAATGCATAATTGCAGCTACGGCGGCGGCGCTGATCCTGGGCGTTGGTGCGGGGACTTCCTATGCGTATCTGACGGGACAGGACAGGGCAGAGAACACGTTTACGGCTTCCAAAACAGAGATTGTGATTGAGGAAGAATTTGAGCCGGTACCGGATCCGGTGCCCGGCACAGTGATAAAAAAAGCGCCGAGGGCAGTTAGTACCTCAAGCACAGACTGTTATATCCGTATGATGGTTCGGTTCTCGGACAAGGATATGCAGGCATGCTGCGAGCCTCTTGTCATCAATGACGGATGGGAGCAAAAGGAAGACGGATATTATTACTGGCATGAAAAGGTACAGCCGGGCGAATCAACGGGCACGATTTTTGACGAAGTCAGGATAAGGGCGGATATCAGCCGGGAGGAAGTGGCAGCTTTTGATATTTTCGTCTACGCGGAGGCGGTGCAGTGCGGCGGTATGGAGATGGAAACAGCATGGTTCGCCCTGGATATGGGCGCATGAGAAAGAAAAAAGGAGAAATGAGGATGAAAAGGGCAACGGGAAGCAAGGCGGCTGCGGGTATCATAGCGGCGGTTGTTCTGGCTGGCGTGGGAGCGTCCGGGACGGCGGGTTATCTGGCAGGTGAGGATAGAGTGGAAAACGTTTTTTCCGTGGGAGATCTGCAGATTGACCTGAGAGAGCCGGAATGGCAGCCGCAGGAGGGCGACGGTGAAAGTATGTGCCCGGGCAACAGTGTATATAAAAATCCGACCGTGAAGAACACGGCATCGGAAGGCAATGGCGGGAATCCCTGCTATATGCGCATGAAGGTACAGATTCTGAAAAAAGATGGAAGTCCTGTGACCAGCGAAGAAGCGTTAAACCTGATCCAGACGACAATTCGCTATGACGATACATATACAGGGAACTTCTCACAGACAGGAGAGGGAACGGCGATAGAACAGGGAAGGACGCCCGGATATTCTCTGGAGGAGATAGAGGGGCTGCCAATGGTAAGCCCACTGTTTCAGAAGGATGAAGAGCGTTCCGTCGGCAATATACTGGTATTTAATTACGAGGGAAAAGACGGGACGGGAGTTCTCAGCATCGGCGAGGAGGCAACGCTGTTTACGGCAATTGTTTTCCCCGCAGAATGGACGGAAAAAGAAATGGAACAGGCGGGGGATTTTACGCTTAACATTCAGGCGGAGGCGATCCAGATAACGGGATTTGAGTCCCGCGGGGAGGCGTATGGCGCGCTGGACGCAGAGCAAAAGAAGGGAGGTTCCTATGCCGGATAAAAAAAGGAAAAAAGGCTTTTGGGGAATGGCGCTGCTTATGGGCGTGTGTGTCTTTGCGGCGGCGCTGGCTTACAGCTATTGGTCTGTCTCGGGAACGGCGGTTAATTTTCTGACAATGGCATCTTACAAGACGCAGATTGAGGAGGAATATGAGGTTCCGCATCATGTCAATCCTTCTGGGGAGGTCACAAAAGTGGTGAATGTGACCAATACAGGTACGGTTGATACCTTTGTGAGGGTGATGATTACAAAGGCATTTGGCGTGCGTGCAGAGGACGGCAGCTTTCTTGTGGATGAGAAGCTCGATCCGAAGGTGATAGAAATTGAGTTTAACAAAAAGTACTGGATGGAACGGGAAGACGGCTACCACTATTATAAAGGCATTTTAAAGGCGGGAACTACGACAAAAGAACCGCTTATGGCTTCTTACCGGCTTTCGGCGGATGCCGGCAATGAATATAAAGGGAAGGATGCGCAGATCGTAGTGACGATGGAATCTCTGCAGGCACAGGGAGATGCAGTTTCTGTGTGGGGAATCACATCGAAGGATCTTGGGATAGCAGCGTCTGCAGAAAAACCGCCGAAGGATACCTCCGTGACTTATGTAAGCGCGGAGAAGGGCTTTGATATCACCTCAAAAAATACGGATCTTTTCGCTTCCTTTAAGGATTTACTTCCGGGATGCGCGCGAACTCAGAAAATTTACGTGACAAATGCTTCAGAGGAAAACGTAGAGATATTTTTGCGTGCGGAAAACATATCGCAGGCAGAGATGAGCAGTGAGCAGAAAGAGCTGGTACAGAAGCTGCTGAACCGCTACGCGGTCATTGAGATTACAAACGGCACAGAAAGCCTCTATAAAGGACCGGTTGCGGGGAATCTAAGCGGCAGCGGCAGTACCATGAAAAAGGATATCAGCCTGGGAGATTTTCCGGCAGGCAGTGAGAAAGAACTGACCGTAACGTTATCTCTCTCGCCGGAGATGGATAACCGGTATCAGGAGCTGACGGGCAGGGTTAAGTGGGTTTTTACTGCAGTGAAGGAGGATGCTTCAGCCGTGCATGCGACCGTTGTGCCGCAGACCAAAGATGGCACAAGAGTGGGGATGTGGATAGCCCTTCTTTTAACCAGCGCGGTATTTCTCGCAGGAGCCGCATGGATTGAGCGCAGGAGCAGAAGGGCGGATAAAAAGAAATGAGAGTGTTAAAATGCGCCATTGACCTGATGGCTGCGGTAATGATTTTGGGGATATCCCTGCTTGCCCTTCCCCGGGCGGCAGGGCTGCAGGCATACGCGGTAACCAGCGCAAGTATGGAGCCCGGGATTCATACGGGAGATATGGTATATGTAAGAAAACAGAAATTCGAAGAGATAGAGGAAGGGGACATTCTGACCTATACGATCCAGGATGGAACGATGGTAGTAACCCATCGCGTTCGGGAAAAATTCGAAGCGGAAAAAAGCTTTCTGACACAGGGAGACGCCAATGAATATCCAGATAAGAAGAGAGTGCCATATGAGAATGTGCTGGGAACCGTATGGTTTCATATTCCGGGGCTGGGCTATACGGCATACGTAATGGGAAATATCTGGGGAAAGTTTTTGACGGCGCTGTTTTTAGGCTGGCTTTTAATGATAGATGCGGTTGTCGCGGATTTTTGGCGCATGAAAAAGAGAGAGGAGCTGACGCTGATTGAAAATGAAAATAAGGTACCTTGCAGCGGCGATATCGTTAACGGCAGTGTTTGCAGTATCGGCCGGCGTGACAGGGGCATACCTGACACAGACAACAAAAGAACTCAACAATGTGATTACAGGAGGAAGCATCGGGGTGAAGGTAACAGAGCCGGGCTGGACGCAGGAGCAGGGGCAGAAGCTGACGCCGGGGAGCATAGTGACAAAGGATCCGGCGGCTGTCAATACCGGGAAAAACGATGCCTGGGTGTTTTTAAAGGTAAAGGTTCCGGTAAAAATCATTTCCCTTGTGGATACGGAAACCAGGAAAAAGCAGGAGGCGGCGAGGATGGAGCTGCTGGCTTTTGCGGCTTCGGATAAATGGGAGCTGATAGAAAAGACAGAGGATGAGGACAGCGCATGTTATATTTACGGATACCGTTTTGTGGTAAAAGCGGGAGAGAAGACAGAACCGCTTTTTCAGGAAGTGGCGCTGGTTCCCTATCTGGAGGGGGAACTGGATGAAACTGATCTGCTTGTGATGCCCGTCGAGGCGATGGCGGTCCAGACGGGGGTGTGTGAAAAAGGAGCAGATTTAAAGACGATTTTTGCGGAATATCTGAAGACAGAAGAAACAGGTGCAGAAGAAACAGGCGCAGAGGAGACGAAGAAAGGAGGGGCGGCAGCGTGAGCGTTCAGAGCATAATGAAACGGACAGCCGCAGCCCTGCTTGCCATAGGCTTGCTCTTTACTTCTTTGGGGGCAGACAGCTTTGCTGCCGGCATGGAAGAAGAAACCTTCAGTGAGAGTATGACAGAAAATGGCGGCGCAGGGGAGGCGGTGCAGAAAGAATCAGAGGAGATGACACAGGAACTGTCGGAAGAAAGCGAGGGATATGAAGAGACAGAGACGGCGGCAGAGCAGATGACGGAGGAAACAGAGGATATACAGTATGGGGAAGAGATATTTGTGACAGAGGCGAATACAGAGGCGCAGGAACCTTTACAGGAGACGGAAGAGGCGCAGCCTGACCGGGAGTGGACGCAAGAAAGATCAGAGGAGAACGAGTGGAGCGAAGAAGAATGGACGGAAGAATGGGACGAAGGGATGGAAGAAGCGACGGAAGAGCCGCAGATGGTTCTGGCAGAGGAAGCGGAGCTTGCCACGCTTTCGTGGGCAGATTTGCCGCCCTCCGGAACACCGGTTACCGGCGCGCCGGGCTGGAAGCCGGCGTCGATGGCGGAGGGATTCTCGCCGGATTTTTATCCGGTAAGGTTCTACAGCGGGATTTCCGGCATTGAGGTGTTTAACAGCTCTGAGAGCGTGGTATTGGCGTACTATAACGGACGTCCTACCTTCTATCCGACGAAGGAAGGACAGGGAGGGAAGTTCGGCGTGATTTACAGAAAAGTCCTCTATAATGGAAGCGCGTGGTATGATCTGAAAATAACCGTTGTCGGCTATACCTCCAGCGTACGCAGCGACGGGGGAACGATGGCTGCTTCTTATCCCTATCTGGGATTTACAACGGACGGCATCGGATGGAAGTTTAATACGGCATTGGGCGCAAGCGTGATGAAGTGTGAGTTTTTAAATTCGGCGACCGGGGCGGTAACGGGATTAAACACAAGGTTTCAGTGGTGGGACGTAGACGCTGCACAGCAGTTTGGCATCCTGCCGGTAAACGGAAGCATCAGCGGAAGGTATTACCACTCCGGGGGAAGCACGGTATATTATCAGAATCAGGTGAGCATTGCGGGGATTTCCGGCATGGAGACGGTAGTGGGACAGGGAGAAAACGCCGTTGACACGGATCCGGCATACTGTGTGGCGTTTGAACTGAGCGGGTGCAGTACCTATTATATGGGGATCGGGGTACGGGACCATATCGATCATGATGAAAACAGCTATACGCAGGCACAGCTTGAGAGGGTTAACGCTGACCTTGCTGCGGGAACCTACAGCGGAACGGTGGAACAACTGGACCAGACAGACACGAGCCTTAACAAGATCCGTACGCCGGCTCCGGTCAAAAGTGTTTCCAATGATGCGTCCGGCTGGGCGGAGCAGAATACGCTGGCGGCGGTAAACGCAGCCTATTGGTACCGCATCAGGCAATTTGTACCCTGGCAGGATAGCAGCGCTTATTATAGCAGTTTTGTGATAAAGGACGTGCTGCCGGCAGGGGCAGACTACGCCGGCAGCCTGCGGATTATCCGAGAGGAAGACCAGGCGGATGTGACGGGCTGGTTTACGGTATCGACGGATAAAAATGTAATCATGGCATCGGCGAACAGTTCTGTCAGGGAGTCCGCGTCGTTCTACGGCTATCATTATTGCCTGTATTTTTGCGCAAAGATGAATACGGGGCAGTTGACGCCGGTATACCAGGCAAACAGAGCAGAGTATACCCTGAAGAATCAGGCGGAGACCGTTGTAAAGCACAGTATGGACAATAGCTACCTTACGGCAGAGTCCAATACAGTGACAACGCTGGCGACGGTCGTGAGGAAGGAGCATACGGCTCCGGTCAAGTGCCTGGACGGACAGATGGACAGGCAGGAAAAAGAATTGAGAATGGAAAATGAGACAATCGTTTTCAGCGTCTTTCAGGAAATACCGGAAAATGATAAGATTTTTCAGCCTGTAAGAATCGAATTTGCGGATCAACTGGAAGCATGCCTGCAATTTGAAGAAGTTGAGGTAAAGCTGAAAAAGTCCGGTTTTTCAGAATGGGAAGCCGATGAAGGGTGGAGTAAAGAGACAAGCGGACAGAATATTCATCTCACAAAGGAGTATTCTTCAGAATATGACGGAGGCAGCCTCAGATTTGATATCACCTGCAGGATTCGAAAAAATTATGAGCTTTTGCCGTGGCAGTCGGTAAAGGGGGAAACGGACGCCTGGATCACCATTCCCAATCAGGCGGCAGTCACTTTTGAATGGGCGAAGGGAGAGCCTCTGCGCGTGGAAAAGAAGAGCAATACTGCGACTGTAAAATTCAGAAGGACTCATCTGAAGCTGTATAAGGAGATTGATGTGGCGGATATTGTCTGGGCACACGGCAGCCCGGTGTTTACCTTCAAGGTGGAAGGGACAGACCTGGATGGGAAAAGCCATACCTATTACCAGAGCGTGGGCTTTTACCCGGAGAATATCGGTGCGGGAGAAAAAGTGCGGCTGGCGGCGGACTTTGTGGTTCCGGCGGGAACTTATACGGCGTCGGAAGAAAAAACGATGCGCTATCGGCTGGAAAGCATTTACAGTATTGTGAAGGGAAAAGCCGGCGCGGATGCAGTAGTGTTTGACCTGACAGATGGACAGGATGGGGAGGCTGTTTTTTATAATGTCAAAACAACGGATGAATATGAAAGTCATACAGCCCTGGCGAGAAATCATATCGGAGGTTGAGGAAGATATGCACAAAAAAGGGAGACGAATTTTATGAAAAATAGATGAAATGACAAGAAAAGCAAAAAAGAGCTTGTCAAAACCCGTGCGTAGTGCTAATATGATATTAGAAATCGGAAACGTTACCGGTAACAATACCGATAACGTTTCCAAAAAGAACCATTAAATTTTTTAAAAGAAAGGGAGAAGCACTATGAAAACAATGAAAAAAGCATTATCCGCAGCATTATCCGCAGCAATGGTGGCAGGTATGGCAGTAGTACCGGCAAGCGCAGAGGGCGGAAAGGTTTACTACCTGAACTTCAAACCGGAGCAGGCTGAGCAGTGGGAAGACCTGGCAGCGGCTTACACAGACGAGACGGGTGTAGAGGTTACGGTTGTTACGGCAGCGTCCGGTACATACGAGTCTACTCTGAAATCTGAGATGGCCAAGAGCGAAGCGCCGACTCTGTTTCAGGTAAACGGTCCGGTAGGACTGGCAACATGGAAGGATTACTGCCTGGATCTGAAAGACAGCGAAGTATATAAGAACTTAAAGAGCGATGATTTCGCACTGGTAGACGATGCGGGTTCTGTATTTGGTATCGCATACGTTATTGAAACCTACGGTATCATCTATAATAAGGCGCTCCTGAATGACTATTTTGAGACAGACGGCGCGGTTGTGACATCCGTAGAAGAGATCAATAACTTTGACACCCTGAAAGCGGTTGTGGAAGATATTCAGGCAAAGAAGGATGACCTGGGAATTCTCGGTGCATTTACTTCTTCCGGTATGGATTCCTCCTCAGACTGGAGATTCAAGACACACCTTGCGAACCTGCCGATCTACTATGAGTATCTGGCAGATGGAATTGAATCCACAGATGCGATCAAGGGAACCTATCTTGACAATTACAAGGCAGTTTGGGATATGTACATTAACAACGCAACGTGTGAGCCGACGATGATTTCCGGTAAAACAGCAGAAGACGCAGCTTCCGAGTTCGCATTGGGCGAGGCAGTGTTCTATCAGAACGGTACATGGGAGTACGGCAACATTACAGGCAACGAAGTAGAAGACGAAGATCTTGGCATGATGCCGATCTACATTGGTGCAGAAGGTGAGGAAAACCAGGGGCTTTGCACAGGTTCTGAGAACTACTGGTGCGTAAACAGCCAGGCATCTGAGGAAGATATCCAGGCTACCTTAGACTTCCTTGAGTGGGTAGTTACAAGTGAGACAGGAAAAGAGTCACTGACACAGGAAATGGGATTTGTAACTCCGTTCGCTTCTATCGGTGATGAGTATACACCGGCTAACCCGCTGGTTGTAGCAGCAAATGATGATATCGCAGCGGGACATACCGCAGTTACGTGGTGTTTCACAACCATGCCGTCTGAGAACTGGAAGGACGGTGTCGGCAGCGCACTTCTTGAATATGCACAGGGCACAGGCGACTGGGACGGCGTTGTGAGCGCATTTGTAGACGGATGGGCAACAGAATACGCAGCAGCAAACGAGGGCTAATCAGAGAAAAACAAAGAAAGCAGAAAAAATCAGTGAAAGGGTGAGCGATGCTTCGCTCGCCCTTTTTAAAAGCAAAGGAGCAGAGTATGGATAAAGCGATTAAAAGATATTGGCCGGTTTTTGTATTACCAACGATGCTGGCTTTTACGATTGGGTTTATTGCCCCGTTTGTCATGGGTATCTATTTATCCTTTTGTAAGTTTACAACAGTTACAGACGCAAAGTTTATCGGAATTGGAAATTACCTGAAAATATTTGGCGACTCCACAGACCCGTTTTTGCATTCCCTCTGGTATACAGCGGCGTTTACGGTTGTCTCCGTGGTGTTGATTAATGTGCTGGCATTTGCAGTGGCAATGCTTCTGACCAAAAAGATCAGAGGTACAAATATATTCAGGACCGTATTTTTTATGCCAAACTTAATTGGCGGGATTATCCTCGGATATATCTGGCAGCTTTTACTAAACGGCGTGCTGATGCAGTTTAACCGCACGCTGACATATTCCTCTACATATGGCTTCTGGGGGCTGATTATCCTGATGTGCTGGCAGCAGATCGGTTATATGATGATTATATATATTTCCGGCATCCAGAATATTCCCGGAGAGCTGATCGAGGCGGCAAAGATCGACGGAGCGAGTTCCCGCCAGGTATTATTTAAAGTGACGATACCGATGGTGATGCCGTCGATCACGATCTGTACCTTCCTGACGCTGACAAATGGATTTAAACTGTTTGACCAGAACCTGGCGCTGACAAATGGAGAGCCATCCAAGATGTCGGAAATGCTGGCTTTAAATATTTACAATACCTTCTACGGACGTGCCGGATATGAAGGAGTCGGACAGGCGAAGGCTGTATTATTCTTTATTCTGGTTGCAGTGATTGCCATTGCACAGAATCTGCTTACAAGGACGAAGGAGGTGCAGCAGTAATGAATGCGAGAAAAGCGAAGCACGGAGGATTGCTGACCGTTATTTTTACGATTATCAGTATTTTTTATGTTTATCCGATCGCGCTGGTTGTCATCAACTCTTTTAAGAAAAAAGCGTATATCAGCCGCAAACCTTTTGCGATTCCTACGGATAAGATGTTTGTGGGCATCGAAAATTACATCAATGGCATTGACAAAACCGGATTTGTCCAGGCGTTTGGCTGGTCCCTGTTTATTACGGTATTTTCAGTCGCGGCAATTATTTTGTGTACTTCCATGTGCGCATGGTATATCAGCCGTGTAAAAAATAAAGTGACGTCCACCATTTATTATCTGTGCCTGTTTTCCATGATCGTACCGTTCCAGATGGTGATGTTTACGCTGTCAAAGATTGCCAACATTCTTCGCCTGAGCAATCCGCTGGGAATCATCATTGTCTACCTGGGATTCGGAGCAGGGCTTGCCGTATTCATGTTCACCGGGTTTGTGAAATCCATTCCGCTGGAGATCGAGGAAGCGGCGATGATCGACGGATGTACGCCGATCCAGACCTTCTTTCAGGTGGATATGCCAATTTTAAAACCGACTTGCATTACAGTGGCAATTTTGCAGGCAATGTGGATCTGGAACGACTATCTGCTGCCGTATCTGGTGTTGGATATCAGAAAATATAAAACGATCCCCATTGCTGTCCAGTATCTGAAGGGCGGATATGGCTCTGTGGATATGGGAGCGATGATGGGCGTGCTGGTTTTGAGTATTATTCCGATTATTATTTTCTATCTGGCATGTCAGAAATATATTATAGAAGGTGTGGTTGCCGGAGCAGTAAAAGGCTGATGGAGGTTACTTATGAAAAGAGCAAGCGGTGTACTTTTGCCGATAGCCAGCCTGCCCTCAAAGTATGGGATCGGCTGCCTGTCGGAATGTGCGTATGAATTTGTGGATTTTTTACAGAGAGCAGGGCAGAGGTACTGGCAGATTCTTCCGCTTGGGCCTACCGGATATGGGGATTCCCCTTATCAGTCTTTCTCCACCTTTGCCGGAAATCCATATTTTATCGATCTGGACCGGCTGGTGGAAGAGGAACTTCTGTCAAAAGAGGAATGTGAGGCTTTTGATGCAGAGGAATGCGGGCAGTATATTAACTATCAGAAGTTATATGAGAGCAGGTTTCAGATTTTAAAAAAGGCATATGAAAGAAGTGATTTCGAAGAGCAGGAGGCATACCGTTCTTTTCTGGAAGAAAACGGCGAGTGGCTGGAAGACTACTGCCTTTATATGGCGGTAAAGAATTATTTCGGCGGGCGCAGCTGGAGCGAATGGGAGGAAGGGATAAAACTGCGTAAGCCGGAGGCGCTGGCACATTTTACGGAGCTTCTGGCGGATGAAATCGGCTTTTACCGCTTTCAGCAGTTTTATTTTCAGAAACAATGGTACCGGTTAAAGGAATATGCCAATGCGCACGGGATAGAGATTATCGGAGATATTCCAATTTATGTGGCGTTTGACAGTGCGGATACCTGGTCGGACCCCAGTTTGTTTCAGCTTGATGAGAGCGGGACGCCGACCGGCATCGCGGGGTGTCCGCCGGATGGGTTTTCCGCAACCGGGCAGGTTTGGGGCAATCCGCTTTATGACTGGGAGTATCACAGAGAGACTGGCTATCAGTGGTGGACAAAACGAATGAAGCGGTGCTTTAAGCTTTACGACGTTGTCCGTGTAGATCATTTCCGGGGATTTGACGAGTATTTTTCTATTCCGTACGGACAGGATACGGCAGAGGGCGGACAGTGGATGAAAGGCCCGGGAATTGCCCTGTTTGAAGCTTTGAAGGAGAAGCTCGGGAATATGAAAATTATTGCCGAGGACCTGGGCTTTCTGACGGAGAGCGTAATCAGGCTGGTACGGGACAGCGGATATCCCGGGATGAAGGTGTTGGAATTTGCCTTTGATTCCCGTGAAGAGGGCAATTATCTTCCCCATACATATACGAGAAATTGTGTGGCATATACGGGAACGCATGATAATCAGACTGTGGTGGGATGGTTTCAGAGCCTTCCCGAGGGCGATTATCAGATGGCGGTAAAATATCTGGATATTAAAAAGGAAGAGGAAAAGGAGATTCACTGGAAAATGATCCGCACCGTTATGGCAAGTGTAGCGGATACGGCGATTATCCCGCTTCAGGATTATCTGGGGCTGGACGATACGGCGCGCATTAATACTCCGTCCTCGCTTGGAGGCAACTGGACCTGGAGAATGTCCGGCAATATCCTGACGGAGGAGCTGGAAATAAAAATTCGGGAATTGACAGAATTATACGGCAGGTGTTAGAGTGATAACAGTTGACCGGATTTTAACGGACGGAAGCGAGGAATAACAGTGATGGAAAGCGTTACGATTAAAGACATTGCACGAATATGCGGCGTAGGCGTAAGCACAGTCTCCAGGGCGATCAACAATCACCCCGATATTAACCAGGAGACGAAGGATATGATTATGCAGACGATAGCGGAGTATAACTATGTCCCGAATAACAGTGCAAGGAATCTGAAACGAACCGATGCGCGGACGATTGCTGTGCTGGTAAAGGGGATCAGCAATCCCCTGTTTAACCGGATGATTAAGGTGTTTGAGCGGGAAATCCAGAAAGAAAAATATTCTTTGGTGCTTCAGCACGTCGATGACCGGCAGGATGAGGTGGATGTGGCGATCCAACTGGAAAAGGAGAAGCGCCTGCGCGGAATTGTTTTTCTTGGCGGATATTTTTCTCATTCGGAAGATAAATTAAAGCAAATTTCCGTGCCATTTGTTTTAAGCACAATTGGGCTTCTGGAGGATGAGAATAAGAAAAAATATGCTTCCGTTTCAGTTGATGACGTCAAAGAAAGTATGCGGATCATGGAATACCTGATTTCAAAGGGGCATAGAAAGATTGCGATCCTGAATTCTACAGAGGATGATGAGAGTATCGGGCGCCTGCGCCTGGAAGGGTATTATCAGGCGTTGAAAAAGCATGGAATAAAGGTAAACCGGGCGCTGGTGAGATATATGAACGAGGGCATCGGTTCTTATACGATGGAGAATGGATACAGCATGGCAAAGGAGCTGCTGGAATCGGGAGAAGAATTTACTGCGCTTTATGCGATTTCGGACCGCATGGCGGTTGGCGCCTGCAAAGCGATCTTTGACAGCAATAAGAGCGTGCCGGGAGATTATTCGGTGGTTGGATTTGACGGGCTGGATATTGCCCAGTTCTATAATCCGTCGATTACGACGATCAGGCAGCCGATGGAGGAGATGGCGGAGGCAACGATTCAGATTCTGCTCGACCTGATCCGTAAAAAAAGTAAAAATAAGCATATTGTATTTGACGGAGAGCTGGTAGAGGCACAGTCGGTACGGGAGATATAGCAAAAAAGAAAGGATTTCCGACCCGGAAACGGGGATGGAAATCCTTTTTTAACGTGCGCGCCTGTATTACAGTTCAAGCACAATTGCCTGATAGCTTTTCAGCGTGATATTCGTCCGGTCCGTATCCAGTTCGTTATAGTTGTTCAGAAGCAGCTTCTGATAGGGAGCGTTAAGGGTTATTGCCTGCGGCTCATTCTGGTAATTGGCAATGACCAGCAGAGTCTGGTTTTCTCCCTTGCGGTAGTATGCCATCAGATTGTGGCGGTCTTCCCAGACAGGCTCCAGCGCACCGTAGACAAGCGTTTCCCGGTACAGCGGATTTTTACGCAGAGCCGCTAATTTCTTATAATGGGCAAAGACAGAGTTCTCATCGTGGATCTGGCTGGCGGCATTAATGTCGGTATAGTTTGGATTTACGTGCAGCCAGGGGGCGCCGTCTGTGAATCCGGCGTGTTTGCTGTCATCCCACTGGAATGGAGTGCGGGCGTTATCGCGGCTGAAACGGTTGACAGATTTCAGGGCGTCCTCTTTGGAGAGCCCGGCGTCAAGGGCAACCTGATATTCGTCCAGCGTATTGATATCATCTACCTCGTCGATCGTCTGCAAAACGACATTTTCCATGCCGATTTCCTGCCCCTGATAAATGAAGGGAATGCCTTTTAGCAGGAAATACACGGTCGCCAGAAGCTTTTTGCTGGTATCGTTGCATTCCCCCGCAGGAATGTAGCGGCTGACACCCCGGGATTCATCATGGTTTTCAATAATATTGGACAGATAGCCGACGCCGGCAGCCTTTCTCTGGCTTTCGAATACGCAGCGCTTGTAATCATCGGGGGTGATGTCGGCGCTGTCGTACCATCCCAGGGAGCTGTGCCCGAAGATGGTTTCTTTGAAGTCAAACATGGAGGAAAAGCATCCGTGCTCCCCGATAAATGCCGGGAGCTCCCCGTCCTTTTCGTCGAAGACTTCACCTACGGAAAAAGCGTTATGGGGACGGAAGGTGCGGTCTGCCATTTCCTGCAGGAAATCCTGTACGCCCTCAGCATGGGCGAGCATTTTCCCGATCGAACAGAGCCCATCTGCGCGGTCTGCCGGATAATCCTGAAACGGCAGCGCCTTTTTGATGTTGATAATGGCATCGATGCGGAAGCCGGCCAGCCCTTTGTCGAGCCACCAGTTCATCATTTTGTAGATTTCCTCCCGAACCTCGGGGGTTTCCCAGTTGAGGTCCGGTTGCTTTTTATGAAAAGCATGGAAATAGTATTGATCCGTGCCCGGAATCTGCTCCCATACGGAGCCGCCAAAATAGGATCGCCAGTTGCAGGGGAGCTTTCCATCCTTACATTTTTCGATATAGAAATATTTTCCATATTTCCCATCGGGATCTTTTAAAGCTTTCTGAAACCATTCATGTTCATCGGAACAGTGGTTGACGACCAGATCCATGACGATGTACATATCGCGTTTTTTTGCCTCAGCCAAAAGCTCGTCCATATCCTCCATCGTTCCGAAACGGGGGTCGATGCGGCAGTAGTCCGAGATATCATATCCCTGATCGGCAAACGGTGAGCAATAGCAGGGAGAGATCCAGATGATATCCGCACCCAAATCTTTCAGATAGTCGAGCTTCTGGATGATGCCTCTGAGATCACCGATACCGTCTCCGTTGGTATCATAAAAGCTTTTCGGATAGATCTGATAGGCGATCTTATCATTCCACCATGATTTCTGCATATTCTTATCCTCCTGAAAACGTTCGTTTTATCTTGTCTGAATTGTAGTACACGGAAAGAAAAAATTCTACCACAAAACATGACTAAAAACTACGTTATTTTGACTTTTTGGATTCCTGAGGCTGCAGCCGGATGGAGGTTTTCCGATACTGAAGCGGCGTCTGCCCGCAGGTGTTTTTGAAAAGGCGCACAAAGGTCACGGATGTAAATTTTTTCAGCAGAATGTTCTTTCATATAGGAGATCACGGTTTTCACCATCTCGATGCGGTGGTCGGTATCGTGCAGCAGGCAAAAGGACGCCGTGCCCGGCGAGCGCGGCAGGGATAGCTCGCGGCTGACCAGCGGATGAATGAACTGTTCCTGGGAAGGATCGTGAAAGGAAAAGCTCAGGAGCTGGGAAGAAAAGACCATGGAAAAACCGTTGGAAAA
>CAZAQD010000034.1:0-22693 GCA_964487425.1 uncultured Marvinbryantia sp.
ATGTATGAGCTGACGGAAGAGATTAAGCTGGATAAAAATAAAAAGCATAATATTGAGATCGTCGTGGACCGCCTGATGGTAAAGGAGGGGATTCAGAAGCGTTTGACGGATTCGCTGGAGAACGTCATGGCGCTGTCCGACGGACTTGTTCTGGTGGATGTGCAGGATAGCGAGCCGATCCGTTTCAGCCAGAGCTTTGCCTGCCCGGACTGCGGAATCAGCGTGGATGAGATTGAACCGAGAAGTTTTTCATTCAATAACCCCTTTGGCGCATGCCCCGGGTGCGATGGGCTGGGATATAAGATGGAATTCGATATCGATCTGATGATACCGGATAAATCGCTCAGCATTGCCGAGGGGGCGATTGTGGTCACCGGCTGGCAGTCCTGTACAGAAAAAGGCAGCTTTACGAGGGCGATTCTGGACGCGTTAGCCAAAGAGTACCAGTTCGACCTGGAAACCCCGTTTGAGCAACTGCCCGATGAGATACAGGACATGCTGATACATGGAACTAATGGCAGGGAAGTGAAGGTACACTATCGTGGGCAGCGTGGAGAGGGCATTTATGACGTCGCCTTTGATGGGCTGATTAAAAATGTACAGCGGCGTTACCGTGAGACAGGCTCCGAAATTATTAAACAGGAATATGAATCTTTTATGCAGATCACGTCCTGCAAGGAGTGTAAGGGACAGAGGCTGAAAAAAGAAGCGCTGGCGGTAACGATCAACGATAAGAATATTTATGAAGTAACCAGCATGTCGATTGATAAGCTGCAGGACTTTATGGAGCATTTGCAGTTGACGAAGCAGCAGGAGATGATCGGACATCTTCTGTTAAAAGAGATTAAAGCCCGCACAAGGTTTTTGCTGGATGTGGGGCTTAATTACCTGACGCTGTCCCGGGCGACTGCAAGCCTGTCGGGTGGGGAAGCGCAGCGTATCCGTCTGGCCACGCAGATCGGCTCTGGGCTGGTGGGCGTAGCTTATATTCTGGATGAGCCGAGTATTGGGCTGCACCAGAGGGATAATGATAAGCTGCTGCGCACGCTGAAGAACCTCCGGGATCTGGGAAATACCCTGATTGTAGTCGAGCACGATGAAGATACGATGCTGGCGGCAGATTATATTGTGGATATCGGACCGGGCGCGGGTGAGCATGGCGGAGAAGTTGTGGCGATTGGGGATGCCAAAAAGATCATGGCATGCAAGGAATCCGTGACGGGAGCCTATCTGAGCAAAAAACAGCAGATTCCGGTTCCGGCGCAGAGGAAGAAGCCGACCGGGTTTCTGAAGATTGTCGGCGCAAGGCAGAATAATTTGAAGAATATAAACGTAGAAATCCCGCTGGGGGTCATGACCTGTGTGACCGGCGTGTCGGGATCGGGAAAGAGCTCTCTGATTAATGAGATTCTTTATAAGAGCCTGGCGAAAAAGCTGAACCGGGCAAGGACGATAGCGGGCGACCATGACAGGATCGAAGGCGTGGAACAGTTGGACAAGGTAATCAACATTGACCAGTCGCCGATCGGCAGGACGCCTCGCTCCAATCCGGCGACTTATACGGGGGTATTTGACCAGATCCGCGACCTTTTTGCGGCGACTGCGGATGCGAAGGCGCGGGGTTACAAAAAAGGCAGGTTCAGCTTCAACGTAAAGGGCGGAAGGTGCGAAGCCTGCAGCGGAGACGGGATTATTAAAATCGAGATGCATTTTTTGCCGGACGTCTATGTGCCCTGTGAAGTGTGCCAGGGAAAAAGGTACAACAGAGAGACGCTGGAGGTAAAATATAAGGGAAAGAGCATCCATGATGTGCTGGATATGACGGTGGAGGAGGCGTTGAGGTTTTTCGAACATGTGCCGTCCATCCGCAGAAAAATCGAGACGCTGAATGATGTGGGCTTGTCCTACATCCGTCTGGGACAGCCTTCGACGACCCTTTCAGGCGGAGAAGCGCAGCGGATCAAGCTGGCGACAGAACTGAGCAGGCGCAGTACCGGCAAGACGATCTATATCCTGGATGAGCCGACTACCGGGCTCCACTTTGCCGACGTGCACAAGCTGGTTGATATCTTAAAACGGCTGGCAGACGGCGGCAATACCGTGGTGGTAATCGAGCACAACCTGGATGTAATCAAGACGGCAGATTATTTGATCGACCTCGGACCGGAGGGCGGAGACGGCGGCGGAACGGTGATTGCCGAGGGAACGCCGGAAATGGTGGCAGAGAATCCCGGGTCCTATACCGGAAAATATGTAAAAAAATATCTGAATCCTTAAAAGCCCTTACAATAAAGCGCGAAAAATCTGCGGCGGAAAACAAAAGGCATGTCGGGAAAAACAGAAGGTTTAAGAAAAATGCAAGAGATACAGAGTCTCATAAAAGAGAAGCCTGTACCTCTTGCTGGAAAGAGAAAAAATAATTTTGAGGGAGTACTTCGCAGCGTGTGGTGGCTGCGAAGTGTGAGTTACGAAAGTAGCATTCAATGAACCAGTCATTGTTTACTACAAGCATATTATAAGAAAAAAATGTGTTCAAAGTTTGTCTTCAATCTGAAGAAAGTGTGAAATTAGAAAAAGTGCTTTAAAATTTTCAGAGGGTGTTTTATACTGGTTATCAGATGGAATGAAAGGGGAAATGAGATGAACGTTACTGACATCGGAATTGATTTGGGGACAGCCAGTATTTTGATATATATCCGCGGAAAGGGCGTTGTGTTGAAAGAGCCGTCTGTAGTGGCTTTTGACAGAGACGCGGATAAGATAAAAGCAATCGGGGAAGAAGCAAGGATGATGCTGACCAGGACGACGGGCAACATCGTGGCGATCAGACCGCTGCGCAATGGGATTATTTCGGATTATGCCGTTACCGAGCAGATGCTGAAGTACTTTATCCAGAAGGCAACGGGGAAATTGTCATTTAAAAAACCGCGCATCAGCATCTGCGTACCCTGCAACATTACAGAGGTAGAGAGAAAAGCGATGGAAGATGCGGGATACCAGGCGGGAGCAAGGGAAGTGCTGTTGGCGCCGGAACCGATGGCGGCTGCTATCGGAGCAGAGATTGACATTTCAAAACCGTGCGGGAAAATGATTGTGGATATCGGAGCAGGCACCTGTGAAGCAGCGGTGCTTTCGTTGGATGGAATTGTGGTGAATACGAATATCAAGGTGGCAGGCGATGACTTTGACGCCGCCATCATTCGTTATGCCAGGAGCGCGCACAATCTGATTATCGGAGAGCGGGCGGCAGAGGATATTAAAATCCATGTGGGAACGGCGATTGAGCGTCCTCAGCAGACGGTTATGGAGGTAAAGGGCAGGGATTTAAGCACCGGGCTGCCCAAGACGGTGCGCATTTCTTCCGGGGATGTGCGTGAGGCGTTAAAGGAATCGACGGCGCAGATTGTGGAGGCGGTGCACAGCGTGCTGGAAAAGACACCGCCGGAGCTGGCGGCGGATATTGTGGAGCGCGGCATCGTGCTGACAGGCGGCGGAGCATTGCTTGACGGGATGGAAGAGCTGATTGAGGAAAAGACCGGAATTAACACGGTGACAGCGGAGAATCCAATCTCGGCGGTTGCCATTGGAACGGGGCGTTACGCGGAAGTGATGGCAGCCGGGAAGAAGATTGAGGAGTAAACCGGGAAGAAGATTCAGGGATAAGCCGGGAAAAATTCAGGAGTAAGCCGGTAACGGCGGTATGGCGAGGAACAACATGGAAACAATTTCAGGATATATTGACCATATTATTTTCCGCAATGAGGACAACGGGTACACGGTTATGGTCCTGGTCTGTGAGGGAGAAGAACTGACCTGTGTGGGAACGATGCAGTATATCGGCGAAGGCGAACTGATAGAGGCAACGGGAACTTATACGGAGCACAGCACGTATGGAAGGCAGTTTAAGATCAGCTCATATGAGATGAAAGCGCCGGAGGATGAGCTGGCGATTGAAAGGTATCTTGGCTCCGGGGCGATCAAAGGGATCGGAATGGCGCTGGCAGCCAGGATTGTGAGGCGTTTTAAAGGCGATACCTTTCGCATTATCGAGGAAGAGCCGGAACGGCTGGCGGAGATCAAAGGGATCAGCGAGCGCAAGGCAAGGGAGATAGCGGAGCAGGTGGAAGAAAAGAGAGATATGCGCAGGGCGATGATTTTTCTTCAGCAATATGGGATATCCACGGCACTCAGCATCAAAATCTATAATGAATATGGAAGCGATTTGTATCGTGTTATCGGTGAGAATCCATATAAGATGGCGGACGATATTGGCAGCGTGGGGTTTAAGATAGCGGATGAGATTGCAGCGAGAGTGGGGATTCATACCGATTCGGATTTCAGGATTCGCAGCGGATTGTTGTATACGCTGGCGCAATCGATGGCAGAGGGACACATCTATCTGCCCAGGCAGGAGCTGTTTTTCCGTGCGTCTGAGCTTTTGGGCGTGTCGACAGAGGCTATGGAGAGAAACCTTATGGATCTTGCGGTTGACCGCAAGGTGATCCTGAAAGAGATTGGTACGGACGAGCAGGCTGTGTGCGCGGTTTACAGCGCACAGAATTATTATCTGGAGCTGAATACGGCGAAGATGCTCCATGACCTGAATGTGGCTGCCGACGCGGATGAGGCGCAGATACGTAAGAGAATTCGGCGCATCGAAGCGGATACGCAGACGGCTCTGGAGGAGATGCAGAAAAGAGCGGTGGAGGAAGCGGTGCGGCATGGGCTGCTGATCCTTACAGGAGGGCCGGGAACCGGAAAAACAACGACGATTAATACGCTGATACGTTACTTTGAAGCGGAGGGGCTGGAGATTTTGCTGGCAGCGCCGACAGGAAGGGCGGCAAAGCGTATGACGGAAACGACGGGATACGAGGCGCAGACAATCCATCGCATGCTGGAAATATCCGGGATGCCGGAGGAGTCGTCGGCAGGCACCCGTTTTGAACGCAATATGGAGAATCCACTGGAGGCGGATGTCATTATTATTGATGAGATGTCGATGGTGGATTTGTTTTTAATGCATGCGCTGCTTTCCGCTGTTACAGTGGGGACGAGGCTGATTATGGTAGGAGATGTGAACCAGCTTCCGTCCGTGGGACCCGGATGCGTGCTCAAGGATATCATAGAGTCCGGGTGTTTTCCGGTCGTGCGCCTCACAAAAATATTTCGCCAGGCAGGCGAGAGTGATATTGTGGTGAACGCCCATAAAATCAACAGTGGTGAGCATGTGCCGCTGGATAACAGGAGCATGGACTTTTTCTTCCTGAAACGAGAAGACGCCGATGTGATTATCAGCGTGGTATTGACGCTGATCCAGAAAAAGCTCCCGGGATATGTGGGGGCAAAGCCCTACGATATCCAGGTGCTCACGCCCATGCGCAAGGGCTTGCTGGGGGTAGAGCGGTTAAATACGATTCTGCAGCAGTACCTGAATCCGCCTTCTGCCAATAAAAGGGAAAAGGAATATGGCAGCGGCTGCTTCCGTGAGGGCGACAAGGTGATGCAGATTAAAAATAATTATCAGGCAGAGTGGGAGATTCGCGGAAAGTATGGAATCCCGGTGGAAAAGGGCGTGGGGATTTTCAACGGTGATATGGGAATTATCCGTGAAATCAATACTTATGCGGAATCTATGAGCGTTGAATTTGACGAGGGAAGGTTTGTAGAGTATTCCTTCAAACAACTGGAGGAACTGGAGCTTGCCTATGCGATTACCATACATAAGTCCCAGGGGAGCGAGTATCCGGCGGTTGTGATTCCGCTGCTGGCGGGGCCGAGGATGCTGATGAACCGCAATCTGCTTTATACGGCGGTGACGAGGGCAAGAAAATGCGTCACCCTGGTGGGCATGCCGCAGGTGTTTTATCAGATGGTGGATAACGAGTTTGAGCAGAAAAGATATTCCAATCTGCGAATGCAGATCTGCCAGTGGAATCAGGAGATATGAAAAACTGCTGAGATCAGGAGTGATAAGAAAACGCTCGCCGGAATCAAAAAACAGGAAGAAAGGGTGAAAAAACGTTACGAAAAAATTTCTGGAAAGGACGGTAAAGATACTCACAGAGCTGCTTTATCCGTCCAGATGCCCGCTGTGCGGGAGGATATCAGACGGGATATGCGCGCAGTGCATCCCAAAGTTAAACTATGTGGAGGAACCCAGATGCTTTCGGTGCGGGAAACCGCTGGATACGGACGGGGAGGAATACTGTGCCGACTGCAGGAAGCATGCTCATCTGTATACGCAGGGCAGGGGGCTCTTTCTTTATCAGGCGGAAGTGAAGCAGTCAATTCAGAAGATAAAATACCAGAATAAAAGAGAGTACCTGGAATATTATGGGACGGAAATAGCCGGACGGCTTGGACAGACGATCGAAAAATGGAATCCGCAGGTGGTGGTTCCGATTCCGATGTATCCGGCGAAGCAAAGGCGGAGGGGATATAATCAGTCCGCCATTCTGGCGGCACGGATAGGGAAGCTTATGGGTATTCCGGTGTGTGAGGGCGCGCTGAAAAAGGTTCGGGATACAAAGGAGCAGAAAGAACTGGGGTACAGGCAGAGGCGCAGCAACCTAAAAGGCGCTTTTTCGATGGAAGAAAACCATCCCATGTGGCGCTCGGTGCTGCTTGTGGATGACGTCTATACGACCGGCAGTACCATAGATGCTGCGGCAGCAGCTTTGCGGGAGCAGGGCGTATCGGAAATTTATTTTGTGACAATCTGTATAGGAGAGGGAACTACTTGAAAATAGGAGCTTTGCAAGTGATTTTATCTATGTTATAATGCTGTTAATGGCGGTTTGTACATTTGGATGGCACTGCCGGGGAGAGGTATGTGATATGATAAATGAACAGAGGATTTATCTGATGACAAAACTGGCTGTCTTCGAAGAAGGGCACAGGGAGCAGCTGGAATCGGTCCGAACCAGTTTTCGCAGCGATTATATTGGCCGTCATATGATAATAAACGGATTTCGGATTACTATAGCATTTTTACTGGCATTGGCGGGTTGGGGGCTGTATCATTCCGAGACGCTGATTGTAGATATTACGAAAATAGATGTGATGGCGCTGGTTTCCCGTATTCTTTTCTGTTATGCGGTGACGCTGAGCGTGTTTCTGGTTATTACTTATGCGATATGGATGGTCCGCTATGAGCGGGCAAAGCAGGATTTGCAGCAGTACTGCGAGATGCTGCGTGAATTGGAAAAGGTTTACCGCCAGGAGGAAGCTTCGGGGAGTGTACGGAGTATAGACAGGATAAAGGGGATTGAAGATGAGGCTTTTACTTGCAGTGAGGGATACTCTGAGCAGGTTTTACGGAAAATATGATACGTATATAAGGTTGTTTTTGAAATTTTTACTGGCGTTTTGCACCTTTCATGCGGTTAACACGGCATTGGGACAGATGGCAGTGCTGAATAATCCGCTGATCGTATTTGCGTTGGCGGTGATATGCGCATTTTTGCCCACAAACAGTGTTATTCTGGTGGGGGCGGCGATGATCCTTGCACATTTTTACAGGATGTCAATGGAAGCGGCTGTAGTCGGAGGCGGAATTCTGGTTATCGGGATTATGCTTTATTTTGGGATTGCACCGCATTCTTCCGTACCGTTGATTCTGACTTCGCTCTCAATGGCGATCGGGATTCCCTGTACCGTACCGGTTCTATTCGGACTGGTCGGCGTGCCTCTTTCAGCGGTGGGGGTTATTTTTGGTACGCTGGGCTATTATCTGGTTATGATTGTAAAGGAAAGCGAGGGCAGCCTGCAGGCAACTGCTGCGGAAGCTGCGGAGGCGATGGTGCAGAAGATGTCAATGCTCATCGACGCGGTGATACATAATCAGGAAATGCTGCTGATGATGGCGGCGCTGGCGGTTACCTTGTGGGTCGTATGGCTGATACACAAAATGGCGCTGAAATATGCATGGATGCTTGCGGCGGCAGCGGGCTGCGTCACGTATCTGGCGATACGGATTGCGGGCGGTATCGTGCTGAAAAGTGAAATGCATGCGGCGGGCATGATTCCCGACCTTGCGGCGGCGCTGGTTTGCGCATGGATATCCCAGACGATGCTGTTCAGCCTCGACTATAAGAGGACGGAGAATGTCCGATTCGAAGATGATGAATATTTTTATTATGTAAAAGCGGTTCCGAAGAGAAAACTTCGTAGAAGAAAGAGAAGCCGCAGGGCAGACAGGAGGTAAGCGGTGGAAGCAGTAAAGATGTGGATAAAGATGAATATGTCCTGGCTGACTATACCGAAAATCAATATCGGGATTACGGATATTATAGAAATCATTATCCTTTCCTTTCTGGTATATAGTGTGCTGGTCTGGATTAAAAATACCAGAGCGTGGACGCTGATGAAAGGAATTCTGATTCTGTGTTTCTTTGTTGCGCTGATTTATGTGTTCAAGATGGAGACGCTTACATTTTTGATCGGAAAAGGAATTAATCTGGTGATTACGGCAGCGATTATTATCTTTCAGCCGGAATTGCGCAGAGCGCTGGAGCATCTGGGGGAAAAAGAATTTATTTCTAATCTTCTTCCAACGGGAAACGCAAAGGAAATCGTGCAAAGATGCAGCGACAGGACTGTGAATGAGATCGTGCGGGCGACGCTTGAGATGGCAAAGGTGAAGACGGGCGCCCTGATGGTGCTGGAGCAGAATGAGACGCTGGTGGAATATGAGAGAACGGGAATCAATATTGATGCGGTTGTCTCCAGCCAGTTGCTGATTAATATTTTTGAACACAATACGCCTCTGCATGACGGCGCAGTGATTATTAAAGGAGATAAGATTTTGTCGGCGACCTGTTACCTTCCGCTGTCCGACAATCAGCTTTTGGGCAAGGAGCTGGGGACGCGCCACAGGGCGGGAGTGGGAATCAGCGAGGTGACGGATTCCCTTACCATTATTGTTTCGGAGGAGACAGGGAAAATCTCAATTGCCAGGAAAGGCGTTTTGACCAGAAATGTGACGGAGGAACAACTGCGTGACCAGTTGACAATCCTGCAGAATAAATTCATTAACAATAAAAAACTGATCGGTGGAAAAATTGTTCGAAGAAAGAAGAGGAAAGAAAAGCATGAAATATAAATTGACCCATAATATGGGGTTGAAATTACTTTCTGTTCTTGCTGCCTGCCTGATCTGGATCGTAGTAATGGACAATAATGACCCCGTAGGCACCCAGGTATATAAAAACGTTCCGATTACGATAAAAAATGAGGATACGATTACAAATGCAAATAAGACATATACAGTCGTAGACGACACGGACAAGGTGAATGTCTACGTGACGGCGCGAAGATCGGTGCGCTCCAGGCTGAATGCGTCGAGCTTTACGATAAAAGCAGATCTGGAGAACTATAACGAAGCGATCGGCTCGGTACCGCTTGGATTCAGTTGTACAGACGCTGCCGTTCAGACGGAGAATATGACAATCAGCCCGTCTTCACTGAAGATTAAGATGGAGGATAAGATTGAACAGAGTTTTCCGGTCGTGATTGTCGTAAGCGGCAGCGCGCCGAAGGGATATGAGCTTGGCTACACGACGCTGCTGAGCGGAGATACCATTAAGATTGCAGGAGCGGAGTCGCTTATTAATATTATCGGCAAGGTGACGGTGCCGGTTGACGATATTTCGATGCTTACTAAGAGTACGCAGGGACAATATGCGATCCGCATTGAAGATAAGAACGGGGCGGCATTTAATGAAAGCCAGATGGCAGGGCTGGAGATTAAGGATGCCGATGGCGTTGTCCTGCAGGATAATAAGGTTGACGTGGGAATTGAGATCTGGAAGGTTTACGAGGATATTCCGATTGAGGTGCTCACGGAGGGCGAGCCGGCGGAGGGCTACCGGGTGACGGGCATCACGTTAACACCGGAAACCGTGAACCTGACAGCATCTGAGGAGGCAATGGAACAGCTCGGCGGTACGTTGACGCTGGATGAGAAGATTTCAGTGGAAGGGTTAAATGCCAGCCAGGAATATACCTTTGATGTGAACGATACCTTAGGCAGCCTCACGGATATCAGAATTCAGTCGGAGACGGCTTCGGTGGTTACGGTAAGCCTTCAGGTGGAGGAGATCGGCAGCAAAACACTGGATTTCCCGGTGTCTGAGCTGGAGCTGCAGAATGTGCCGGAAGGGAAAAAACTGATTTTCTCCCCGGCGGATAAGCTGCAGATTAATGTCCGCTCTACGGCAGAAAAGCTGGAGGATTTGTCTGTGGCAGATATTGCAGCTTCGCTGGATCTGGCGGCATGCACGGAGAATGGCAGCTATACGCTTACGGTGACGGTGACGCTGCCGGATAAGTGCGAGCTGGGAGTGGAAGTAAGCATTGTCGTGAATGTGACGGATGTAGAAAGCGAGACGGAGGCAGAGGCAGAGGCGCTTACGGAGGAATAGATATGGTAAGTAGAACATTCATTATAAAAAATCACGCGGGGCTTCATCTGAAACCGGCAGCCCTTTTGTGTACAGAGGCAATCAAATACCAGTCCTCGATCAAGCTTTCCTTTGGAAATACCGCAACCAATGCCAAGAGTGTGATTAATGTCCTGAGTATGTGCGTAAAGTGCAATGATGAGATCACAATGATCTGTGAGGGACCGGATGAGCAGGAGGCAATGGAGAACCTTTCCAGGCTGATTCTGGAAGGGCTTGGAGAATAAAAGAGTAAAAAAGGCTTCCGCCTGAATGCAAATTCAGACGGAAGCTTTTTTTAATTGTCATGTCCTTCGGGATTTTTAAAGTCATCTGTCGGGTCCGCGCCTCTGGAAGTTCCGCTCATTTTCCGCACGGTAGGCTTACCGAGGGGCGTCGCACAGGTGTCGGATATGACGACCGTGGCGCCAAGCGGCACATTATAGTAAATCCATTTTGCATCCGCGACACACAGTCGGATGCATCCGCCGGAGGCAGGCGATCCGAGCCGGTTGTAATCGCTGGGGTTCACACCGTAATAATCCCTGCTGGTGCCATACACCGGTACCGAATGAAACAGATAAGACGGAAGGAAACGGCTGCAGTACTGTCCGTAGGAGGGACCGTTTAACTGCCACCAGGCATGTTTCTGGTAAATCTGGAAGGTGCCGGTCGGCGTGCTTGCCGCGCCGCCAAGCCCGGTCGAGCAGGTCATGGCTTTGATGGGGACATCTCCATCGTAGATGGTAACTACATTTTTTGCCCGGTTGACTTCAATACGCATTTTCCCGGTAGGGGTGTAGGTGACATACCCATTCGTACCGAAGTTGTAGGTCTTTCCGTCAATTTTTTTCTTGCCGTATACCTGGGCGCCGTTATTCTTCGGATCCAGATAATAGCGTTTGGTGCCAATCACCAGCCATCCGGTCTGGCGTTCCCCGTAAGAATTAAAATAGTAGCGTTCCCCGCTGATCTTTTTCCATCCGGTGCAGGCACGTCCCGTCTTGTCGGCAAAATAATAGGTATACTGTCCAAAGGTAACCCATCCATACTGCATTCTGCCGGTCTTGATTCCGAAACCATAATAGTAGTTCCCGACTTTCACGACACGGCTGCCGCGCTGCCCCTTGCTGTTAAAATAAAACTTCTCACCGGCTATGGTGTAGATTTTATTTCGCACTGCCTTGCCGGTGCCCGTAAAGTAATAATAGTAGCCGCCGACTTTTTTCCAGGTGTTTTTCAGCATATTGCCGGTTTTCTTCCGAAAATAATAATAATCATTTTTGTATTTCTGCAGTCCGGTTTTCAGATATCCGCTGCTGGTTCCGTAGTAGCGCCTGCCGTTTTGCTTGCCCCAGCCGGTTAAAAGGGAACCGTCTTTCTGGCTGAGATAGAGCTTATTTTTATAAGAAGTCACCTGATTGGTAATCAGGGCGCCGTTCTTATCGAATAAATAGAGTTTATTTTTGATCTTTTTTGGGCCGCCGACGTATTTTTTGCCATTGGAGCCATAGTAGTATGTAACGCCATCCTCTACCGTCCAGCCCGCTGCGGAAGCAATCGCCGGGACAGAAAGTGCGAGACAGAAAACCAGGCACAGCAGCAGCCAGAGCTTTTTCATGTTTTTCATGAATAAATCCCCCTCAAATTTGAAATGTGATAAAATATGGATATTGCAGATTTTATTTTAGCACAGGGATGCAGGCAGGGCAAGCAGATTGTTGCCCTTGCGAAAAATAGGTTCATACGGTACAATAAGGACAAAAAGGAATGACAGAGGACGGAAGATGACGGATATTATATTGTGTTTGGGAATGATTTTTGTGCTGCTTGGCCTGTATATGATTTTTGGGAGAGCGGCGTCTAAAATATTAAAGCTTCAGTTGGAGGGAAGCGTCTGCCTGCTCTTTGGGGTGTTTGTGTATTATGGGATATTCCAGCTTGCGGCGGTGCCGATGATTTTTTTGAAGCAGCCGCTGTCGCGTTTAAGTATCATCTGGCTGGGAGTCCTTGCCGTCGTGGCGGTGGGATTTTTGTGGCTGGAAAGAAAAGAACCCAGAGCGTACAGGGAGTTCCTTTGCCCGCGGGGGCGCGTTACGGTTGTCAAGGTGCTGATGGCGCTTTTGGCTGTGCTGCAGATCTATTATATTATCACCAGCGAATATCTCGGCTGGGATACGGCGGCATATATCGGAACGGTGGAAACCAGTGTTACGCGCAACAGCATGTACCTGTATCAGGGGGAGAGCGGTAAGATTGCCGGTAACATTGATTTGCGTTATGCCCTGTCCGGCTTTTATATGCACAGCGCCGTCTGGTGCCGGGTTTTAAGAATACGCGCCCTGTATTTTGCGAAGATTGTGCAGGGCGGGATGCTGGCGGTGCTGGCGGACCTGACGGTATTCAAGCTGGGCTGTTTCTTTTTCAGCGGCAAATCCTATCGGGGACTGGTGAAAGAGGAGAGAGTGGGCGACTGTGCCGCTGGCATGGTAATTGCCTTTATGATTCTTAATGTATTTTTTGATTCCATGTATGCCACGTCCGATTTTTTAATGTCCAGGGCGTTAGAGGCAAAAGCGTATTGTGCAAATTTTATCCTGCCGGCGCTTTTGCTGTTTGGACTGATGCTGTGGAGAGAGGCAGACAGGCGTGAGACAAAGGCATGCTTTTTTATGGCGGCGTTAAGCAGCGTGGCGATTTCCATGAGTGCGCTGGTGATTGCGCCGGCGCTGGCAGTCATCTTGCTTCTGCCGGTTATCTGCAGGCAGAGGACGTGGGGCTGGATCGGCTACGGCGTGCTGTGCGTGCTCCCCAACCTTTTTTATCTGGTTTTATATCTGCTTTATAAGGAAGGCATTTTTGTGATAGGAGTGTAGCGTATGCAGGGAACAATTCAAAATATATTTACAGTTCTGAAATTGTATAATGGGACAACCTGGTTTCTGCCGCTGTTTGCGGCTGCGCTGATGTATCTTTTTATAAAATCAGACCGGATGGTAAAAAGAGATCTGCTCATCGCCATGCTGGCTGCGGTGATCCTGGTTTTCAATGACCTGATGTTTAAGGCGGCGTCAAAAGTGGTAGGGAGTGAAACCTATTACCGCTTTTTGTGGATGGTGCCGGTGGTGATTGTCCTGGCTTATACCGTGGTCGACCTGTTCATCCGGCAAAAGGGAAAACTGCGAAAAACGCTGGTACTTGTTTTAGCGGGGGCGCTTCTGTGGTTTGGCGGATCCCCCTGTATCGATGCGGAAAGCTTTCGGACTCCGTCGCGTGTGCGGTATCTGAATACGGATGTGATCGAAGTCTGCGATATCATAGAGGCTGATTCGGAAACAGAGCATATGCGGGTTGCCGTTCCCTATGAGCTGGTATTGTCGATGCGCCTCTATGACAGCAACATTACGAACTTTATCAGCAGAGAGACGTATTTAAGCGCGGGGCAGCTAAAGTCAACAAACAGCAGGACCGTCCGCCAGAGACGGGCATATAAGCTGGTGAACGGGAAGAAAATGAAAGCAAAGAGAGTGCGCAATCTCATGAAAAAAGGGCATATTGCCTATATAGTGATTCAGACACAGTATGAAATGGACAACCTGATGCTGCGCGCCGGCTGCACGATTGTCGGACGGACGGGGCGATACACCATTTACCGCTATTGACTATGATTCCCATTGTCTTTTATGTTGTCATTTGAATAAAAATGTTGTAGAATGTGTTGGGATATGAAAGGAGCTGAGGTTGGTAATGGAAAGAAGAGAACAATATAAAAGAATTATCATGTTTTTATCCTCCGTATTGATTCTGGCTCTTGAAACGGGAATTTTTGCCTATGTATGGTTCTGCTATTATGCCGATGCAGGGGTTATCGGCAGGGCATTCTGGAATAGAGGAAACCTGGTCGTAATCGGCCAGTATGCGCTGATGCTGTATCTGTTTTACCGGATTTACGGCGGCTTCAAGGTTGGATACCTGAGGGTATTTGACGTGCTGTACTCGCAGATTTTGTCCGTACTGTGCGTGAATATGATTACGTACCTGCAGCTTTCGCTGATCGGGCGCTGGAAGTTTGCGACCAATTTGGTACCGATGCTGTATATGACAGCGGCGGATCTGGTAATCGTAGCCATCTGGGTGGTATCGATGCGCTGGATTTATGCGCATATTTATCCGCCGAGAAAAATGCTGCTGATTTACGGCGAAAAGAATCCGAAGGATCTGGTACGGAAAATTTCTTCGCGGGAAGATAAGTACAATATCTGTGAGATGATTCATCTTTCAACCGGGGAAGAGCAGATAAAAAAGAAAATTGACGAATATTCGGCGATTCTTCTGGGGGATATCCCGGCGCAGCCAAGAAACAAATTTTTGAAATATTGTTTTGAGCAGGATAAGCGCTGTTACAGCATCCCCAAGATATCCGATATTTTGCTGATGAGCTCAGACAGTATCCATTTATTTGACACGACGCTGCTTCTGTCAAGAAACCGCGGGCTGTCTATCGAGCAGCAGTTTATAAAAAGAGCGGCGGATATCGTCTGCTCCCTGCTGGTGATCGTTGTGGCGCTGCCGTTTATGCTGGTGATTGCCGCTCTGATTAAGGCTTACGACGGGGGTCCGGTGTTTTATAAGCAAAAGCGGCTGACGAAGGACGGCAGGGTGTTTGAAATCATCAAATTCCGCAGCATGAGGGTGGAGTCTGAGAAAAACGGGGCGCGACTTGCAATGAAAAAAGACAACCGTGTGACTCCGGTAGGGAAAGTGTTAAGAAATATCCACTTTGACGAGCTTCCGCAGATATTTAATATTCTTAAAGGGGATATGTCCCTGGTGGGGCCGAGGCCGGAGCGCCCGGAAATCGCTGCGCAGTATGAAAAGGAGATACCGGAATTCACTTACCGCCTGAAGGTAAAGGCAGGGCTGACCGGTTATGCGCAGGTCTATGGGAAATACAATACCACGCCGTATGATAAGCTGAAGCTGGATCTGACGTATATCAGGAATTATTCTATATGGCAGGATATGAAGCTGTTACTGTTAACGTTTAAAATTCTTTTTCAGAAAGAAAATACGGAAGGAGTCGAGGCGTGGCAGGTAACCGCGGCAACAAAAGAGAAGGACAGAAAAGATAAATAAGGTCACAGGGCGACGGAGGAGCATTTATGAGGGAACCGATTGTTTCTGTTATTATACCGGCATACAACAGCACCGGTACGATCAGAAAGGCGCTTGATTCTGCGCTTGCGCAGGAAGTGGCGCTGGAAATCATTGTGATAGATGATTGTTCAAAGGACGGGCTGGATTCCATCATGAAGAGCTATGAGGACAGCCCTGTGATTTCTTATGTAAAAAACGGGGAGAATCTTGGCGCGGCGGCGAGCAGGAATAAGGGCGTGGCGCTGGCAAGAGGAGCGTATATTGCCTTTTTGGATGCGGATGACTGGTGGGCAGAGGGCAAGCTGAAAAAGCAGCTCGCTCTGATGCAAAAGAAAAAGGCGGTGCTTTGCGCTGCGGCGCGGGAGCTGGTAAGCCCGGAAGGGGCGCTGACGGGCAGGGTGATCCCTGTAAAAGAGGAAATTACCTATCGGGACCTGCTGCGCCATAACAGCATCAATTGTTCTTCCGTAATTTTAAAAGCGGAGGTGGCAAGAGAATTTCCCATGCAGTGTGAAGAGGCACATGAGGATTATATTATGTGGCTGCAGATTCTGCAAAAATACAAAACGGCGTGTGCGGTCAATGAGCCGCTTTTGAAATACCGCCTTACCAGTACCGGAAAATCGGGGAGCAAATTGAAATCCGCGCGGATGACGTTTCGGGTGTACCGGTATATGGGGTTTGGTTATGGAAAGAGCCTCATGTGCTTTGGCAGTTACGCGCTTCATGGCGTGTGGAAATACCTCTCCTCTGCCAGAAGGTTGTAAAATCGCGATAACCGTGTTAGAATCGGGGAGAGGTAGAAAAATGAATGTCAGATTTGTATTGAGGCAGTATCTGAAAATGGGGGCGCAGAATCTGTTCCTTCCGCTTGTCTATCGGTGCTGCCGTAAGAACAAGATAGAAAAAAACAAGGTGATTTTTGCCGACGCCCATCACCGGGAGCTGCCGTTTAGCATGAAGGCGCTTTATGAGGCGCTGCTGCAGACGGATGCAAGAGTGATTCCCATGTTTGCGGATTACGGCAGGGATTCGTTTTTACAGAGCCTGAAACATATGGTATTCTTTATGAAGGAATATGCAAATGCGGAGTATGTGATTTTATGCGATAACTTCCTTCCGGCGGCTTCCTGTGCAAAGCGTTCAGAGACAAAGGTGATCCAGCTCTGGCATGCATGCGGCGCCCTGAAGAAGTTTGGAAAGGATACGCCGGAGGATATCCCTGAATACTACAGGGGAAATGTCATGAGGAATTGCGATTATGTGACGGTTAGTTCGCCTTTTTGCGTTCCTCATTTTGCGGGCGCGATGGGCTTGCCGCAGGAGCGGATGCTGCCGGTGGGGATCAGCCGGACGGATCTGTATTACCGGGCGGAATACACAGAAGAGATGCGGCGTAAGTTTTGCCGCCTTTATCCGCAGGCGGCGGATAAAAAAATTGTCCTTTGGGCGCCGACCTTCCGCGGAAATGCGGCGATGGCGCGGGTATGCGGCGAGGAAGCGGTTGACCGGATGGCGCGCAGGCTGGGCGAGGAATGGTTTGTGCTAAAAAGCCTGCATCCGCATCTTCTGAAAAAGGGAGAGGAAAAGCTGGCGATGACGACCGAAGAATTACTGCCTGTGACGGATGTGCTGATTACAGATTACTCTTCGGTGTTATTTGATTTTTTGCTTTATAGAAAGCCGGTAGTACGTTTTGCACCGGACCTTGCCGAGTATGAGACGGCGCGGGGATTTTATATGGACTATGGCGAGCTGCCGGGGACACTGGTGACGGATGGGAAGGATCTGTACGAAGCGGTGATTAAGGAGTATGAAAACTGCGACAGGGCGGCGATCGAACAGACAGTGGCGAAGTATCTGGGCGCGTGCGACGGGCATGCGACGGAGAGGATACTGAGTCTGATGCGGGATGAAGGGAAGCAGTGAGGATAGATAATGAAGAGTTTGATAAAAAGAGGGATGCTGTTTCTGTTTTACCGTATCCTGTTCCCGCTACAATACAATTGGCATAAGCGCGGGAAGCTGGAGGAAGGGAAGGCGGTGTTTATTGAGTTAAATCAGCCTCGGCTGTCGGCGAGCCTGCATTACCTGTATCAGGAGATGGAAAGGCGCGGACAGTATCATCTGCATGTTCACTGTATCCGGCAGAGCGCGGGCAAATTTAGATATATCCGCAATGTATGCCGGTGCTTAAAGGATATGGCGACCGCGCGGTATGTATTTATGTGTGAGGGTAACCGTTTTGTGAGCTGTATCCATCCGCGCAGGGAGACGTTTATCTGCCAGCTCTGGCATGGATGCGGCGCCTTTAAAAAATTTGGCTTCAGTACCGCGGACTTGATTTTTAGCGGGACGCAGGAAGAGCTTCAGAGGTATCCTTATTATAAAAATTATAGTTGTGTGACGGTATCAAGCCCTGCTGTGGCATGGGCGTACGAGGAAGCGATGGGTTTGCCGGCGGCTTCGGGGATTGTGAAGCCGTTAGGGATCAGCCGGACCGACGTGTTTTTCAGGGAGGATTTTCGCAGGGAGGCAAAAACGCGCCTGCAGGCGGCATGTCCGTGGATCGACGGGCGGAAAATCATTCTCTATGCGCCCACTTTCCGGGGGCAGACCAGCCGAGCGCAGGCGCCGGACGCGTTAGAGATTGAGAAAATGGCGCGCGCGCTGTCCGGGGAATATGTATTGTTAATCAAACAGCATCCTGCTGTACGGATACGCCCGCAGGTACCGCAGGCGTGCCGGGAAACATTCGCTGCGGATATTACGGAGGCATTGGAGATCGATGACCTGCTCTGCGTCAGTGATATCTGTATCTCTGATTATTCCTCTCTGGTTTTTGAATATTCTCTTTTTGAGCTGCCGATGATATTCTTGGCCTATGATCTGGAAGAATATGGAGACTGGCGGGGATTTTATTATGACTATGAAGAATTGACGCCGGGACCGGTGGTGCGCACGACAGAGGAGATCATTGCCTATATTCGTGAACTGGACACACGGTTCGACCGGCAGAGGATAGTGGACTTTAAAGATAAATTTATGAGCGCCTGTGACGGGAAAGCGACGGACAGGCTGATCGAATTTGCAGGGGAATGGAGGAAACAAAATGAAAAAAAGTAATGTATTTGGCGTAGTTCTTGCCGGCGGGATCGGAAGTCGCATGGGAAATGTGGAAAAACCAAAGCAGTTTATGGAGGTGGGGGGCAAGCCGATCATTGTCCATACGATTGAAAAATTTGTGGTGAACCCTGATTTTGAAAAAATTATTGTCCTGTCCCCGAAATCATGGATCAAATATACGCAGGATGTGATTCGCAAATATATTAAGAACGCTGTGGGGATCGACGTCATTGAGGGCGGCATCACCAGGAATGATACGATTATGAATGCAATCCGCCATATTGAGGAACAGTATGGACTGGATGACGAAACGGTGATTGTTACCCATGATTCCGTGCGCCCGTTCGTGACGCATCGGATTTTGACGGACAATATTCGTTATGCGAAAGAGATGGGCGCCTGCGATACGGTGATTCCCGCTACCGATACGATCGTGGAGAGCATGGATAACCAGTGTATTACGGCAATTCCCGACCGCTCCAAAATGTATCAGGGACAGACGCCGCAGAGCTTTAAGGCAAAGAAGCTGCGGGATGTATTTATGGCGTTGACGGAGGAAGAAAAGAGGAGTTTGACAGACGCCTGCAAGATTCTTGTGCTCAAGGGGGAAAAGGTGCACCTGGTAGACGGAGAGGTGTTTAATATCAAGATCACGTATCCGTACGACCTGCGTGTGGCGGAGTCATTGTTAGGAGGAGAGAAGGCATGCTAAATACTGTTTATCAGTTAAAGGCGGCGAGACAGTTTGAGGTTGTGTTTAAAGATATTGAACTGGACGAGGAGCATGTGATCGTCCGCCCCACACATCTTTCGATCTGCCATGCAGACCAGAGATACTATCAGGGGACAAGGCCGGAGGCAGTGCTGCGCCAAAAGCTCCCAATGGCGCTGATCCATGAGGGGATCGGGCGCGTGGTGTATGACCCGACCGGGACCTACGAGGTGGGCACGGAGGTGGTGATGATCCCCAACCATCCAACGCAGGAGGATCAGATCATCGGGGAAAATTATTTGCGTTCCTCGAAGTTTTGCGGCAGCAGCAAGGATGGGTTTATGCAGGAGTATGTATCGCTTCTGCCGGATAGGCTGGTGGTCCTGCCGCAGGGGATTGATAAGGTGATCGCGGCGTTTACGGAGATCGTGACGGTGAGTTATCATGCAGTCTCGCGTTTTCAGAGGTTTTCGCATACGCGCAGGGATGCGGTCGGCGTATGGGGGGACGGCAATCTGGGCTATATTACCTCCCTGCTGTTAAAAAAGATGCTGCCAAAGACAAAGGTGTATGTCTTTGGCGTGAACCAGAGCAAGTTAAATGACTTTTCGTTTGCGGATGAGACGTATCTGGTGTCGGATATCCCAGAGGATCTCTACATTGACCATGCGTTTGAGTGCGTGGGAAGTGCGGCGGCATCCAGGGCAATCAGCCAGATCATTGACTGGATTCAGCCGGAGGGGACGATCTCCCTGCTTGGCGTCAGCGAGGACCCGGTTCCTGTCAACACCCGCATGGTCCTCGAGAAGGGGTTGCGTTTGTTTGGCAGTAGCCGCAGCGGACGGGCGGATTATGAAGGGTTAATGAAGCTTTATGAAGAGAACCCGGACATTCCGGTTTATCTGGAGAACATTGTGGGAACACAGTTTCGGGTAAGAGGGATTGGCGATATTTCGAAAGCGTTTGAGACGGATATTCATAAGCTGATCGGGAAAACGGTTATGATCTGGGAAGAGTAAGGAGAGCAGACATGAGTGGATGGAAAAAAAAGCTTGCCACTACGCCGTTTTGGCAGGTATGGTGCAGGTTTAAGGAAATACCGCCCTTTAAGCAGATATGGAGCGCGTATAAGAACATGCGCCGGAAAGCATATCTTTACTTTTTTTTGCAAAAAGAGCTGCCTTATATTTATGAAAAGCACGCAAAGGAGCCGGTTGACGAACGAAAAGTGGTGTTTATGGAGCTGCGCCTTCCGCAGATTACGAACAGTTTAAGGCTGTTGTATCAGTTTTTTGCGGAAAATGAAAATTATGATGTGCAGGTGCATTATCTTCGCAGTACCTTTGTCCCCAGAAGCACCTATGATAAAAACTGCAGGGCTTTTATCCGCGAGATTGCCACGGCAAAATATGTTATCATAGATGAGGGCTCCAATATCTGGTCCCGGGTGAAGATGCGCCCGGAGACGACTGTTTTGCAGACCTGGCATGGATGCGGGGCCTTTAAAAAGTTTGGTTTCAGCACGGCGGAATTGATTTTCGGGCCGGGCAAAAAGGAGATGCTTACGTATCCCACCTATGCCAATTATACGTATGTGACGCTGAGCAGCCCGGAAGTAGCGTGGGCTTATGAGGAAGCGATGAGCCTGCAGAAGAGAAAAGGCGTGCTGCAGCCGGTGGGAATCAGCCGCACCGATGTGTTTTTTGATCCGCAGTTTATCCGCCAGGCATTTGAAAAGCTGTACCGGACGATGCCCGGGAGCAGGGGAAAAAAGGTGATCTTATATGCGCCGACCTTCCGCGGAAGGTCGGCGGAAGCCCAGGCGCCGGATAAGCTGGATTTTTCTATGTTCAGGCGGGAGCTGGGGGAGGAATACGTGCTTTTGATTAAGCACCATCCGCTGGTGCGCAAAGCGCCCAAAGTCCCGGAGGATTGCCGCAGCTTTGCTATGGATGTGACAAAAGAAATGGAAATCGACGACCTGTTATGCGTCAGTGACGTCTGCATTTCCGATTATTCGTCGCTGGTATTTGAGTATTCTCTCTTTGAGCGCCCGATGCTTTTCTTCGCTTATGACAAAGCGGATTATGATGACTGGCGGGGATTTTATTATAATTATGATGAGATGACGCCGGGGCCGGTCTGTACGACGAACGAAGAGATGGTTGCATATATCAGGGAGCTGGATGTGCGTTTTGATAAGCGGCAGGTGATCGATTTTAAATATAAATTTATGCGTTCCTGTGATGGACACGCTACAGAGAGGATTTTGCAGCTTCTTGGCGTAAAATTCTGAAGGAGGAAGGACAATGTCTGTTTTATCGGTGGTTTTACCCGCCTATAATGAGGAAAAAATGATAGGAAAAGCGGCGGATGCCATAAGCGGCATTTTAAAGTCCGGGAACATTCCCTATGAGCTGGTCTTTGTGGACGACGGCTCGCGGGACTCCACCTGGGAGCAGATTCGGTTGGCGGCACAAAAAGATAAGCGGATTACCGGCATTCATTTTTCCAGGAATTTCGGCAAGGAGTCGGCTATGATGGCGGGGCTTGCCAGTGCAAAAGGAGATTGCTGCGCGGTAATGGACTGCGACCTTCAGCACCCGCCGGAGACGTTGGTGGAAATGTACCGGCTGTGGGAACAGGGATATGAAGTGGTAGAAGGAGTCAAAAGAAGCAGAGGAAGGGAAAGCGCGCTTCACCGGGCAAGCGCAGGCATGTTTTACCAGATTATTTCTAAGGCGGTGAAGATTGATATGTCCCGGGCGTCGGATTTTAAATTGCTGGACCGCAAGGCGGTCGATGCGATTCTGGAGCTGCCGGAACGGAATGCTTTTTTCAGGGCATTATCCACCTGGGTGGGATATGAGACGGCGTCTGTGGAGTTTGATGTGCGGGAACGGGAGGAAGGACAGTCCAAATGGTCCACGGTATCGCTGATTAAATATGCGGTGACGAATATTGTGGCGTTTTCCTCCGCGCCTATGCAGTTTGTAACCTTCGCCGGACTCTTTGTACTGGTTGTGGCGATCCTTTTGGGGATTCAGACTCTGGTGAAATATTTTATGGGCCATGCGGTTGAGGGATTTACAACGGTGATTCTCCTGATCCTTTTTATAGGCAGTATTATCATGATTAGCCTGGGGATTATCGGTTATTATATATCGAAGATTTATGAGGAGGTCAAGAAAAGGCCGAGATACCTGATATCCAAAAAGATTGACAGCGAGTTATCGTAAGATGTAGGAAAAAA
>CAZAQD010000035.1:0-21297 GCA_964487425.1 uncultured Marvinbryantia sp.
TCAAAGAAAAAATAACATTGATACCTATTGCGTAACCGTACAGCCTTATTCCATATGGACAGAATCCGCGCGGATTATGTTTTATGCCTGCATGTGGTTTTACATACCGCTGGGATTAATTTTTGTGTTCCGCAATGCGCTGCAGGGGCTGGGACACAGCCTGGTGCCGATGACAGGCGGGAACTGTGAACTGATAGCAAGGGGACTGGGGATTTTGTTTCTGGCAGAGCCCTTTGGCTATTACGGGATCTGTGCCGCGGAACCGCTGGCATGGTTTGCAGCGTTAATTCCGCTGATTCCATATTATTTGATTAAAATACGCTCCTTTGGGGACACTAATGAGTGACTAACCTCAAAGGAGTTTTTTATGGAAAAAATGATATCGGACAGCCTGTACGAAAATATGGAGTATTTTCATAATGAGCTGCAGGTCTCCCAAAATTTTGATATTATCTACCGCATGCTGGATGTGGGCGGGCAGAGTGCCTGCATTTATTTTATCGACGGTTTTGTGAAGGATGATATTATGGAAAAATTATTAGAATTTTTTCATTCCCTTACCCCGGAAGACTTGCCGCAGACGAGCCGCGAATTGTCGCATAGCTATATTCCCTATGTGGAAGTGGACATGCTGGAAAGGAAGGAGGAGATTATCACCAATATTCTTTCCGGCGTAGTATGTCTGTTCATCAATGGATATGCAAAATGCTTCGCCATCGACTGCCGCACGTATCCTATGAGAAGCGTGGAAGAGCCGGACAAGGATAAGACGCTGAGGGGGTCGCGGGACGGATTTGTAGAGACGGTGGTATTTAACACGGCGCTGATCCGCAGAAGAATCCGCAGCACCGATCTGAGAATGGAGATGTTAAATGCCGGTATCTCATCCAAAAGCGATATTGTCCTGTGTTACATGAAAGGCAGGGCGGACGAAGCCCTGTTAAACACTGTCCGTACACGGATAGAGAATCTGCAGATCGATGCACTGACCATGAATCAGGAGAGCCTGGCGGAGGGGCTCTATAAACGGAAATGGCTGAATCCCTTTCCCAAGTTTAAGTATACGGAGCGCCCGGACGCTACGGCGGCAAGTATCCTGGAAGGGAAAATCGCCATACTGGTGGATAATGCGCCGTCCGCGATCCTTCTTCCGGCTACGTTGTTTGATATTCTGGAGGAAGCGGATGATTATTATTTTCCGCCGGTGACCGGAACTTACCTGCGCCTTTGCCGGCTTCTCATTGCGCTTATGACGCTGCTGCTTACTCCGGCATGGCTTTTATATATGCAGAATCCGGCATGGATTCCCGACTGGCTGGCATTTATCAAGGTTTCCGGCGAACAGTATGTGCCGATTGTATTCCAGCTTTTGTTTCTGGAGTTGGCAATCGACGGCTTGAAGCTGGCGGCGATCAATACGCCCAATACGCTGTCTACACCGTTGAGCGTGATTGCCGGTATTGTGGTGGGGGAATTTGCGGTCAAATCCGGCTGGTTTAATTCCGAGACTATGCTGTACATGGCGTTTGTGGCAATCGCCAATTATACACAGTCTAATTTTGAGCTGGGCTATGCGTTAAAATTTATGCGCATTATGCTCCTGATCCTTACCGGGCTGTTTAATGGCTGGGGATTTTTGGGCGGGGTGATTCTTTCGTTTTGCTTTATTGCCTTTAATAAAACGATATCCGGAGAAAGCTATCTGTATCCGCTGATTCCGTTTCACTGGAAACAGCTCTCCAGAAGTTTATTTAAAAAAAGAACTGAATAAAATAGAGAAAATAAGAGATATTACTACTGAGAGTAATCTTAAAAATATGTGGAAAAGGAGATAAACTATGAAGGGTTTGAGCAAAAAAATCGCCGGAGTTGTATTAACCGTATGCCTGTGCATCGTGTTGGCGGGATGCGGCAGGAATGATAACAACACGAATGAAAACAATGGCACAACAGAAGTGACAGAAACGAATATTACAAATGTAAAGGATGACGATACAGATGCAGCGGATAATGATGAAATCGAAGAGACAAATGACAAAAAAGTGGATGATAATGATACCGTTATTAATAATGGGAATGATAACAATGAAAGCGGCCTTGACGAAGTAGGAGAAGGGATCGGCGAGGTAGGGGACGGAATCGTAGACGGAGTGGAAGATATGGTCGATGATGTGACGGATCCGGAACGCGAAAATGTGAACAATGACAATGAGGATAATCTGAACAATTCAGCGACCAATCCGTAAAAAAAGGGCTCTGTACAGACAGAAAAAGATCTGTGCAGAGCCTTCTTTCTCTTTGAGGTTGCAATAAAAGGGCGAATATATTAAAATCATTTATATGGAAAAAAACGAATCCGGGAGGAGAGACGGTTAATGATAAAGAAATGGAAAATAGCGCTGGCAGCAGTTCTTGTACTTCTGGTGTTTTTTGCGGGAGGAAAAGTTACATATCCGGGGTGCAGGAATCCTTTTGGGCGCAGTCGGTAGAGGATGTGGAGGCTCACAGGAAATACGAGGATGTTTCCGGGAGCGGGATGGAGGAGTCTTTTGAGAGCGCGGATAACGGCTTATCGTTCGCGATAACGGAATTGGCATGGCAAAAGAGTATATGCAGACTATTTTCCAGCCGTTTACCCGTGAGATTAACAGCACGACAAACAAGATTCAGGGGATCGGGCTGGGGATGGCGATTCGCGCCTCTGCTCATTCGATGGCGAAGAAGATACCGATTATTGCCATGACGGCGAACGCTTGCGCGGAAGGTGTAAAGAACGCGCTGGATGCCGGAATGGACGCCCATGTCGCTAAGCCGATTGATTTTAGTATGCCGGAGACAGCGGTTCAGAATGTGTTTGGCAGATAAAAGAGAACAGCAGGAGAATAGGATGCAGAATATATTAATTGTAGTAGATATGCAGAATGACTTTATCGATGGAGCGCTTGGGACGGTACAGGCGCAGGCGATTGTGCCGAAAGTAGCCGCAAAGATCCGTGATTTTTCGGGACGGGTTATTTTTACGAGGGATACGCATGAAGCGGATTATATGGATACGCAGGAGGGGCGTAAGCTTCCGGCGCCCCATTGTATCCGCGGCACGCATGGTTGGGAGATTCATCGGGAGCTTGAGAAGCTGCGAAAAGAGGAAGCGGTGGATAAGCCGACCTTTGGCTCGGTCGGGCTTGGGATGCTGTTAAAAGAACTGGATGGGCAGGAAACAGTCGGGAGCATTACGCTGGTGGGGCTGTGTACGGATATCTGCGTCATTTCCAATGCGCTGCTTTTAAAGGCATTTCTGCCGGAGGCGGAGATTGTGGTGGATGCGTCGTGCTGTGCGGGCGTGACGCCGCAGAGTCATCAAACCGCGCTGGAGGCTATGAAGGCATGCCAGATAAAAGTGCAGGAATAAGGACAGAGGGCAAGAGGGAAGATGAAGTTTGTATACGAGCCTGCGCTGCGGGAATATATGCAGAAGAGAGGAAAAAGAACAATTGCGGTGGAAGTAATCACCAGCGACTGTTCGGACTTTGAGGTGACAGAGCTGCATGTAAGGTTTCTTGGGGATAAACAGGCAAACTGTTTTAAAGAGAAAAAACATTTTCGCGGGCATGAGACGGAGTGCGGCGAAGTCCTGCTTCCGCCGTACAGGATGGAATATGACGATATAATTACCTTTGGGCTAAAATCGTTTCTGTTTGTAAAATATATTACCTATCAGGGAATCAGGCTTTGAAAGCCATCTGTTTTCCGGTTTTTACCGGAAGGAAAGGATAAGATGATAAGAGAAGCAACATCAGCAGATATCAGCGCTGTGGCAGAGATTTATGAGGAGATACATACGCAGGAAGAGGCTGGACGGGCAGTGGTTGGCTGGGTAAGAGGGATATACCCGACGCGAAAGACGGCGGAAGCGGCGGTCGCGAATGGGGATCTTTATGTGCTGGAGGCAGAAGGCAGGGTGGCGGCAGCCGCCAGGATCAATCGGGAGCAGGCGCCGGAGTATGCCCTGGCGGACTGGAAATGGGAAGCGGCAAGGGATGAGGCGCTGGTTTTGCACACTTTGGTTGTCTCTCCGACAGCAGAGGGCAGAGGCTATGGGAAAGCGTTTGTACAGTTTTATGAGGAACTGGCAAAGGAGCTTGGCTGTCCATGTCTTCGCATGGATACCAATGAGAAAAACAGTCGTGCCAGAAGATTTTATAAAAACATGGGTTACAGGGAAGCGGGAATCGTACCGTGCGTATTTAACGGAATCGGAGGGGTACGCTTAGTATGTCTGGAGAAGAAACCGGAGATGAGCAATAATGGATAGAATCAGGATACGCACTGCCACTGTGCAGGATGCGGAGAGTATTTTGAAGATTTATGCGCCGTATGTGCAGAAGACGGCAATCACCTTTGAGTATGAGGTTCCGGGGGTGGATGAATTTGCCGGACGGATCCGCCGCACACTGGAGCGATATCCCTATCTGGTCGCAGAGGAAGGCGGCGTGATGGCGGGATATGCCTATGCGGGCGCTTTTAAGGAGCGCGCAGCGTATGACTGGGCTGTGGAGACGACGGTGTATATCGGCATGGATGCCAGAAGGAAAGGGATCGGCAGACAGCTATACGGGGCGCTGGAGAAAGCGCTGAAAGCGCAGAATATCCTGAATCTCAACGCCTGCGTCGCTTACCCGCGGCAGGAAGATGCATTTCTCACAAAAGACAGCGTAAGATTCCATGAGCGCATGGGATACCGCCTGGTGGGAGAATTTCAGCAGTGCGGTTATAAATTTTGCCGTTGGTATGATATGGTGTGGATGGAAAAGCATATAGGAGAGCACAGAAAGGACCAGCCGAAGATAATTCCCTACCGGGACATATGTGACACGCTGGTATTTTAATATAAGTAAAAACGACAGGGAAAGGGGAACTAAACATGCAGTTTCGCCCGTGCATCGATATACATAATGGGAAGGTAAAGCAAATTGTGGGCGGATCGCTGCGCGATGTGCAGGATGCGGCAGAGGAGAATTTTGTATCAGAGCAGGACGGCGCCTTTTACGCGGAATTTTACAAAAAGAGCGGAATCGGCGGCGGACATGTCATTTTGCTGAATCCCCCGTCCTCCGAATATTATGAGGCGACGAAAGCACAGGCGATAAAAGCGCTTGGCGCCTATCCGCAGGGCTTGCAGATTGGCGGGGGAATCAGTGCGGACAATGCGGCTTTTTGGCTGGAGAACGGGGCGTCCCATGTGATCGTCACCAGCTATGTTTTCCGGGACGGAAGGCTCAATTATGAAAATCTGCGGAAAATAAGCGCGGAAGCCGGAAAAGAGCATTTGGTTCTTGATTTAAGCTGCCGGAGAAGGGATGACGATTATTATATCGTGACGGACCGCTGGCAGAAGTTTACGGATGTAAAGCTGACGGCGGAGGTTCTCGATGAGCTGGGCGCCTGGTGCGACGAGTTCCTGGTTCACGCCGTGGATGTGGAAGGAAAAAGCAGGGGGATCGAAAAAGGGCTTGCGAAGCTTCTGGGGGATTGGAATGGAATTCCCGTGACCTATGCCGGGGGTGTGGGCAGCTATGAGGATTTGCAGGAGCTGCGTATATATGGAAACAATCGCCTGAATGTGACAATCGGCAGCGCGCTGGATCTGTTTGGCGGTTCTTTGTCGTATGAAAAAATTCTAAAGTTGTGTAAATAATTCGTGAATTTCGAGGGAATAGATTGATAAAACAGACGAAATGTGTTATCCTATAGCTATCAACAAATAAACAGCAAAGGGGTTGAACGTATGAAATTTACAATTAGCGGAAGAAATATCGATATTACAGAAGGGCTTAGGACAAGCGTGATAGACAAGCTGGGTAAATTGGAGCGGTATTTTACTCCTGATACAGAAATTATTGTTACAATGAGCGTTGAGAAGGAAAGGCAGAAGATAGAGGTGACCATCCCGGTTAAGGGAAATATTATCCGTTCCGAGCAGGTCAGCAATGATATGTATGTTTCAATCGACCTGGTAGAGGAAGTAATCGAGCGGCAGCTACGAAAATATAAAAACAAGCTGGTGGCAAAGCATCAGGAAGGCGGCAATTTCCGCAAGGAATTTATCGAAAAAGAGGAGACGATGGAACCGGAGGAGGTCCAGATCATCCGTACAAAACATTTTGGCATCAAGCCGATGTATCCTGAGGACGCCTGCATCCAGATGGAATTGCTGGGGCACAATTTTTTTGTATTTAACAATGCGGAGACAGACGAGATCAATGTGGTCTATAAAAGAAAAGGCAACACGTACGGGCTGATTGAGCCGGAATTTTAAAAGCGGCAGATTGACGGAGAGATCGGGCGCTGTGGCAGGGGCTGCAGCGCCTGATTTTTATTTTATAAAATATTTATTGTGCATTAGGGGCAAAAGTGGTAAAATAATAACGATATGTGTAAAAAAATGCAGGCATTTTCGTGTCTGAGAGGTATAGGAGTGTAACAATGGGAATTTTTACGAAGATATTTGGCACACACAGCGAACATGAATTAAAGAGGATTATGCCGCTGGTGGACAAGGTGGAGGCTCTGCGGCCGTCGATGCAGGCGCTGTCGGACGAGGAGCTTCGCGCAAAGACTGGAGAGTTCAAGCAGCGTCTGGCAGAGGGGGAGACCCTGGATGATTTGCTGGTGGAGGCTTACGCGACCGTCCGCGAAGCGGCAAAGCGTGCGATTGGCATGGAGCATTACCGTGTACAGGTGATCGGTGGTATTATCCTGCACCAGGGACGTATCGCAGAGATGAAAACAGGAGAAGGTAAGACACTGGTATCTACCCTGCCGGCATATCTGAATGCACTGGAGGGTAAGGGCGTCCATATCGTGACGGTCAATGACTATCTGGCAAAGCGTGACGCGGAGTGGATGGGAAAGGTACATGAATTCCTGGGGCTGACGGTAGGCTGTGTCTTAAATGACATGGATAATGACGAGCGCCGGGAAATGTACAGCCGTGATATCACATACATCACCAACAACGAGCTGGGCTTTGATTATCTGAGAGATAATATGGTGATTTATAAGGAAAAGCTGGTGCAGAGGGATCTGCATTACGCGATCATCGACGAGGTGGACTCTGTGCTGATCGACGAGGCGAGAACGCCGCTGATTATTTCCGGGCAGAGCGGAAAATCGACGAAGCTCTATGAGGTTTCCGATATTCTGGCGCACCAGCTGCAAAAAGGGGAAGCAAGCGGAGAAGTGACGAAGATGTCCGCCATCATGGGGGAAGAGATCACAGAGACGGGCGACTTTATCGTCAATGAAAAAGATAAGATCGTCACCCTGACCCAGGAGGGAATCGAGAAGGTAGAGAAATTCTTTAATATTGAGAACTTCTCCGACGCGGAGAATCTGGAGATCCAGCACAATGTGGATCTTGCCCTGCGCGCCAATTACCTGATGTTCCGCGATCAGGACTATGTGGTAAAAGATGACGAGGTGCTGATCGTCGATGAGTTCACGGGACGTATCATGCCGGGACGAAGATATTCAGACGGACTGCATCAGGCAATTGAGGCGAAAGAGCATGTGAAGGTGAAGCGGGAAAGCAAGACGCTGGCGACGATTACCTTCCAGAACTTCTTTAATAAATACAAAAAGAAAAGCGGTATGACCGGTACGGCGCTGACAGAGGAAAAGGAATTCCGTGATATCTACGGAATGGACGTTATTGAGATTCCGACGAACAAGCCGATTGCCCGTAAGGATCTTGACGACGCCGTGTATATGACCAAGAAGGAAAAATACAGAGCTGTTGTGGATGCGGTTGAGGAAGCGCATAAAAAGGGACAGCCGGTTCTGGTCGGAACCATTACGATTGAGGTTTCGGAGCTGTTAAGCGGCATGCTCAAGAAGAGAGGAATCCCGCATAAAGTATTGAATGCGAAATTCCATGAGTTAGAGGCGGAGATCGTAGCGGATGCCGGTATCCACGGTGCGGTTACGATCGCAACCAACATGGCGGGACGTGGTACGGATATTAAGCTGGACGATATTTCCAAAGAGCTTGGCGGTTTGAAGATTATCGGTACTGAGCGCCATGAATCCAGGCGTATTGATAACCAGCTGCGCGGACGTTCCGGACGACAGGGCGATCCCGGCGAATCGAGATTCTATATTTCTCTGGAGGATGACCTGATGCGCCTGTTTGGTTCTGAGCGGCTGATGGGTGTATTCCGTTCGCTGGGTGTGCAGGAAGGCGAGCAGATCGAGCATAAGATGCTGTCCTCCTCTATTGAAAAGGCACAGGAGAAGATCGAGGGCAACAACTACGGTATCCGTAAGAACCTGCTGGAGTATGACCAGGTGAATAATGAGCAGCGTGAGACGATCTACGCCGAACGCCGCCGTGTACTGGACGGCGAAAACATGAGGGAATCTATCCAGATCATGATTAGCGCCGTGATAAAAAGGACGGTACAGCTTGTGGTGGGTGACAATTCGAATCAGGAGGAGTGGGATTTAAATGAGCTGAACAGCCTTCTTCTGCCGATTATTCCTCTGCAGCCGGTGACGCCGGAGCGCATAGAGGGGCTGAATAAAAGCCGGCTGATCGACCAACTGAAAGAAGAAGCGGTCAAGCTCTACGCGGAAAAGGAAAAAGAGTTCCCCACGCAGGATCAGATGCGTGAGCTGGAGCGCGTTATTATTCTGAAAGTGATCGACCGCAAATGGATGGATCACATTGACGATATGGACCAGCTCAGGCAGGGAATCGGACTGCAGGCATACGGACAGAAGGATCCGCTTGTGGAGTATAAGATGAGCGGCTATGAGATGTTTGAAGAGATGTCGGCGAACATCCAGGCGGATACATTGAAGATGCTGTTCCATGTAAGAGTGGAAGAAAAGGTTGAAAGAGAAGAGGTCGCTAAGGTAACCGGAACCAATAAAGACGAGTCTCTTGCCAAAGCGCCGAAGAAACGTTCAGAAGAAAAGATTTATCCGAACGATCCGTGTCCATGCGGCAGCGGGAAGAAGTATAAGCAGTGCTGCGGACGTAAAAAATAAGGGAAGGATAAGGCTGCTGGCAAACAGAAGATGTTTGGCAACAGCCTTATTGTGCTTTTTGGACATGATAGAAAAAGAAAGAAGGTGACAGTGTGGTCGAATTAGATCAGTTCAAGTATACGCTTGGCACATATGAAAAACCATTGCTGGAAGTGAGGGATTCACTTTGACCTCGCAAATAAGGAAAAGCGGGTGGAAGAATTAGAGAGAAGGATGGAAGAACCGGATTTCTGGGATAACCCGGAGGAATCGCAGGAATCGATGAAGACGCTGAAGGCGCTCAAGGATGATATCGAAACATACGGGGTGCTCAAAGAACAGTATGAGGAGATTGAAACACTGCTTGAGATGGCGTATGAGGAGAACGATGCGTCTTTGATACCGGAGATCGAGGAAACGCTGGATTCGTTTATTGCGACGCTGGATAATATCCGTATCCGCACACTGCTGTCGGGAGAATATGATAAGGATGACGCTATCGTTACGCTTCATGCGGGCGCCGGCGGGACGGAATCCTGCGACTGGGCTGGGATGCTCTACCGTATGTACAGCCGCTGGGCGGACAAAAAGGGCTTTACCCTTGAAGTGCTGGATTATCTCGACGGTGATGAGGCGGGAATCAAAGCTGTGACCTTTGAAGTCCGGGGGGAGAATGCCTACGGTTACCTGAAGTCGGAGAGAGGCGTTCACCGTCTGGTGCGGATTTCCCCCTTTAATGCGGCTGGAAAAAGACAGACCTCCTTTGTCTCCTGTGATGTGATGCCGGATATTGACGAGGATATCGATATTGAGATCCGTGATGAGGACCTGAGAATTGATACCTATCGTTCCAGCGGCGCCGGAGGGCAGCATATTAATAAGACCTCATCGGCGGTGCGTATTACACACCTGCCGACCAACATTGTGGTACAGTGCCAGAATGAACGGTCGCAGTTCCAGAACAAAGATAAGGCGATGCAGATGCTGAAGGCGAAGCTTTATCTTTTAAAGCAGCAGGAGAATGCAGAGAAGGCGTCGGGGATCCGCGGGGAAGTCAAAGAGATCGGATGGGGGAATCAGATCCGTTCTTATGTTATGCAGCCCTATACGATGGTGAAAGACCACCGTACAAATGCGGAATCCGGCAATGTAGACAGTGTAATGGACGGGAATATTGATTTATTTATCAATGCATATCTGAAGTGGATTGCGCTGGGCGAAGACAGTGAAGAATAAGCAAAAATAAGGAAAAAGAGAGGAGAAGGCATTATGGGTATTATCAGAACAGCAATCGGCGCCGTGACGGGTTCTGTGAAATCAGCAGTAAATGATCAGTTTCTGGAGGTGATTGAACCGGCGGATATGGGAGAGGGTACGGTTTTTACAAAGGGAGTGCTTGTGAGAAAGGGCGCCAACAAAAAAGCAACGGCAGACGTTATTTCCGACGGCTCTACCATCCATGTATATGACAACCAGTTCATGATTCTCACCGATGGCGGGAAGGTGATCGATTATACGGCGGAGCCGGGATATTACACGGTGAAGAATTCTTCTATGCCGTCGATGTTCAACGGACAGTTTGACGACTCCCTGCAGGAGGCGTTTGCGCGCATAAAATACGGCGGTACCACCCCGGTTTCGCAGAAAGTATTTTATATTAACCTGCAGGAAATCAAGGGGATTAAATTCGGGACCAGAAACGCGGTGAACTACTTTGACAGTTTTTATAACGCGGAGCTGTTTTTGCGCGCGCATGGAACGTATTCGATTAAAATTACTGATCCGCTGAAGTTTTATGCGGAGGTGATTCCAAGAAACGCGGAGCATGTGGATATCAGCCTGATTAATGAGCAGTATCTGTCTGAATTTCTGGAAGCGCTGCAGACGGCAATCAACCAGATGTCGGCAGATGGAACGAGAATTTCTTTCGTGACTTCGAAGGCAAGGGAGCTTGGCAAATATATGGCGGATGCCTTGGATGAGGAATGGACCGGGACGCGGGGAATGCAGATCCAGGCGGTGGGAATCGCAAGCATTTCCTATGATGAAGAGTCACAGAAGCTGATTAACATGCGTAATCAGGGCGCTATGATGGGCGATCCCAATATTCGTGAAGGATATGTGCAGTCTTCCATTGCACAGGGAATGAATGCGGCAGGCTCCAACGCAAACGGCGCGATGGCAGGCTTTATGGGTATGGGCATGGGTATGAATGCGGCAGGCGGCTTCGTGGGGCAGGCGTCACAGACAAACATGCAGCAGATGCAGATGAATGCCCAGGCTGCGCCGCAGGCGCAGGCAGCAGGACCGAATGCAGGGTGGACCTGTTCCTGCGGTGTGGTGAACAATGGAAAATTCTGTTCCGAATGCGGGAAACCGGGACCGAATGCAAAGTGGACCTGTTCCTGCGGTGCGGTAAACAGCGGCAAGTTCTGTTCCGAATGTGGAAAACCGAGACAGTAGGCATTGGGGAGAGGAAGGGAAGAGAATGTCGGCAGTAACGTTTAAATGTCCCAATTGCGGAGGGGATCTGAGGTTTGACCCGGCTACACAGAAATATAAATGTGAGTTCTGTATGTCCGTTTTCGAGCAGGAGGAATTTGAGGCAGCGAATTCCGGAAATCAGCAGGCGGAGTCGTTTGACCAAAAGACAGACGAGGAAGGAGCGGTCGTATATTCCTGTCCGAGCTGCGGGGCACAGATCGTAACGGACGCCACCACGGCTGCGACGTTTTGCTATTATTGCCATAATCCGGTTGTGCTGCAGGGAAAGCTCTCCGGCGAGTATGAGCCGGATATGGTCATTCCTTTTGCGATAGAACGCAAGGAAGCGGTTGACAGCTTTTTAAAATATGTGAGTGCGAAGAAATTTGTGCCGAAGGATTTTTTCTGTAAAGAACAGATAGAAAAGATCAGCGGCGTCTATTTTCCGTTCTGGATGTATTCCTGTAAGGCGGATGGACACTGGCGCGGCAGGGGAAATCAGGTTCGGGTTTACAGAAGAGGAGACACGGAGTTTACAGAGACGAAAATCTTTGAGGTTGAGCGGGATGCAGAGCTTGATTTTGAGCGCCTGACAAGGAATGCCCTGAATAAAGAGAATAAGCAGTTAGTCGAAGCGGTGCAGCCGTTCCATCTGGAAGAAGCGAAAGATTTTTCCATGGGATATCTGTCCGGATTTCAGGCGGAAAAGAGAGACATCGGAAAACATGAAGTGATTGACAGTTTAAAAGAGGAAGTGAAATCCCATGCGGAGGGCATGATGCGTGGCAGTGTGAGCGGTTATACGACACTCAATCCGCTTGATGAAAGTGTCCATATCAGGGAAGACGAGTGGAAATATCTGCTGCTGCCTGTGTGGGTACTGACTTATCGGGGCGGTGACGGAAAGATTTATTACTATGCCATGAACGGGCAGACGAAAAAGGTTTGCGGAGTATTGCCGTTGGCAAAGGGCAAGGTCTTGAAACTGTTTTTCTCTATTTTCGTTCCGTTGATGCTGGTTCTGTTGACAGGAGGATATTTCCTATGGTAGAGAGAAAAAATGATTGCATAGCGGCAGGCAGAACGAGAAAGTACGCAGGCTGTATGGTGCTTATTGCTTTTTTGATGCTGTATACGGCAGTGTTTGCAAAGGCAGCGGCTTCACAGGTGCACGATGATGCGGGACTTTTTTTGCAGGGCGAAAGAACGGAGCTGGAGGCAGCGGCGGATAAGCTGCGCGACAGACATCACATGAATTTTGTGATCGTTACGACGGAGGATGCGAAAGGAAAGTCAGCGAGAGAATATGCCGATGATTTTTATATGGATAACGGTTATTATGATAATGAGGAGAGAGGCGGTATTGAGCTGTTGATTGATATGGATAACCGTGAGATCTATATTTCCACAGCAGGAGATATGCAGTATTATATCACAGACGAAAAAGTGGAGGAGATACTGGATGAGGGGTATCCTTATGTCGCAGACGGAGCTTATGCGCGGGCAGTGTCCAGAATGCTGACCGAAACGGATGAGATCATTGGAAGAGGCATACAGAGTAACCAGTATATCTATGATGAGGAGACCGGAAAAATCATCCGATACAGAAGCCTGACAGGGACAGATATCCTCATTGCCGTGCTGATTCCGTTGATTCTTGCGGGAGGAGCCTGTTTTGTGGTGTACAGAAGATACAGTGCGGTAGAGAAATATCAGTATTCTATTAATCAGAACGCTAATATGCGGCTTCACAATCGAAGCGACCAGTTGGTAAACCAATTTGTCACCAAACGCAGGATTCCTAAGAATCCACCGCCGGGAAACGATGGCGGAGGATCTGCGGGCAGTTCTGGAAGGACAACAGTACATACCTCCAGCGGCGGAGGAAGCTTTGGCGGTGGAGGAAGAAAATTCTAAAAGCAGGTTTCATGAATCTCATTTGTCTACTTGACTCTGTCCTTTGTGTATGGTATTATCTCCCTTGTGAATACAGATGTGTTTGTGTTGCGAACAAAGGAGATATTATGGCAGCAAAGAGTTTATATGTTGTAAGAGAAAAAGCGCTCCCCGAGGTTTTGCTAAAGGTCGTGGAAGCAAAGCGGCTGCTGGAGTCGGAGCGGGCGGCGACTGTGCAGGAGGCTACGGATATGGTAGGTATCAGCCGCAGTTCATTTTATAAATATAAAGACGATATTTTCCCGTTCCATGAGAACACAAAAGGAAGGACGATCACGTTTGTGACCCAGATGGATGACGAGCCCGGACTGCTTTCGGATGTTCTGAAGATTATTGCAGATTATCATGCCAATATTCTGACGATCCATCAGACCATTCCAATTAATGGCATCGCCTCTTTGACATTGAGTATTGACATCCTTCCGGCTACGGGAGATACCATGAGTATGTTTACAGATATGGAAAACTTAAACGGGATCCACTATCTGAAAATTCTGGCAAGAGAATAGACAAAAGGAAAAGAACATGATTAACATTGCAGTATTAGGATATGGAACGGTTGGTTCCGGTGTAGTGGAAGTAATTAATACGAACTATGAAAGTATTGCTAAGAAGGCGGGAGATGAGATCAATATCAAGTATGTGCTTGATCTGAGAGATTTCCCGGGAGATCCGATTCAGGAAAAGATCGTTCATGATTTTGATATTATTTTAAACGACCCTGAGATCAGGATCGTGGTAGAAGTGATGGGAGGCACAGATCCGGCTTATACATTTACGAAAAAGGCGCTTCTGGCAGGAAAAAGTGTCTGCTCATCCAATAAAGAGCTGGTGGCAAAGCACGGTGCAGAGCTGCTGGAGATCGCCAGAGAAAGGAATATCAATTATCTCTTTGAGGCAAGCTGCGGCGGCGGGATCCCAATTATCCGCCCGCTCAATTCCTCTCTGACAGCAGATGAGATCGATGAGATCGCCGGTATCTTAAATGGTACGACGAATTATATGCTGACCAAGATGGCGCAGGAAGGCTCCGAGTATGAGGATGTGCTGAGGGAAGCACAGGAAAAGGGTTATGCGGAGCGAAATCCGGCAGCAGACGTGGAAGGTCACGATACATGCCGTAAGATTGCGATCCTGTCATCGCTGGCATTTGGACGTCAGGTGGACTTTGAAGATATCTATACGGAGGGGATCACGAAGATCACGGCGGCAGATTTTAAATATGCGAAAGTGATGAACAAGGCGATTAAATTGCTGGGCTTCAGCAAAAAGGAAAATAACAGCTTTTACGCAATGGTAGCTCCGGCACTGGTAGACCCGAATGATCCGCTGTTCAGTGTCAACGATGTATTTAACGCAATCTTTGTACACGGAAATGTACTTGGTGACGCCATGTTCTATGGAAGAGGCGCCGGCAAGCTTCCGACAGCGAGTGCGGTTGTATCGGATGTGATCGATGAGGCAAAGCATCTGCACCGCAGCATCATGGCATTCTGGAGCAGCCAGAAGCTGACGCTTACCAATATCAGTAATTCAAAGAGGCGTTTCTTCGTGCGTGCAAAAGGAGAGCTTGAGAAAGAAAAGGAAAAGGTAACATCGATCTTTGGAGAGGCAGAGTTTGTGCAGGTGGAAGAGCTGCCGGGGGAATATGGATTTATCACGGAAATCATGACAGAGTCAGATTATCAGAAAAAGGCAGAGGAACTTGGAACGGTGATCAGTATGATCCGTGTCAGACATCTGTAAAGAAAATTGACGTGAGACAGAGGAAGAAATAGTATGAAATATATTGTAATTTTGGGCGATGGCATGGCAGATGAGCCGATTGAAAGTCTGGGAGGCAGGACACCGCTCGAATATGCGGCAACGTCTGCCATGGATGAACTGGCTGTAAAATCCGAGATTGGTCTGGTGCATACGATTCCGGAGGGGATGAAGCCGGGCAGCGATACGGCAAATCTGGCGGTGTTGGGATATAACCCGCGCGTCTACTATTCTGGGAGATCCCCATTGGAAGCGCTGAGTATCGGTGTGCCGATGACAGATACGGATGTGGCGCTGCGCTGCAATATCGTCACGATCTCCGAGGAAGAGCCATACGAAGAAAAAATCATGATTGACCATAGCTCCGATGAGATTTCTACGGAGGACGCAGCTATTTTGCTGGAAGCAGTAAAAAAAGAGCTGGAGAGAGATGGTTATCACTTTTATGTGGGAACAAGTTACCGTCACTGTCTGATATGGGAAAATGGCCAGGTGGTTTCATTGGCGCAGCCGCATGATATTCTGACACAAAAAATCGGTCAGTATCTGCCGGAGGATGCTGTGCTGCGGGAGATGCAGAAGAAGAGCTATGAAATTCTGGTGAATCATCCTCTCAATATTGAAAGAAAGAAAAAAGGTCTGCACCCGGCAAACTGTTGCTGGTTCTGGGGAGCAGGTACAAAACCGGCACTTTCTTCTTTTGAGGAGAAGAATCACAAAAAAGGTGTGATGATTTCTGCGGTTGACCTGTTAAAGGGAATTGCCGTAGGTGCAGGTATGGATAATATTATCGTGGAAGGCGCAAATGGCGGCCTGAATACCAATTATGAAGGCAAGGCGGCTGCGGCAGTCAACGCTGTACTGCATGATGGATATGATTTTGCTTACATCCATGTGGAGGCTCCGGATGAGATGGGGCATCAGGGCAGCGTAGAAAAGAAGGTACAGGCGATTGAAAATCTGGATAAATTTGTTGTCAGATATGTGAAGGAGAAGATGGATGCGTCAGGCGAGGAATACCGTCTTTTGGTGTTGCCGGATCATCCGACACCGATCCGGGTGCGGACGCATACCTCTGACCCCGTTCCGTATATGCTCTATGACAGCAGAAAAGATACGGGGAAGGATTGGAAGTATAACGAAAAAGAGGCAAAGACGAGCGGCAATTTCACCGAAGAAGGATATACGTTGATTGATTATTTGTTCTCAGAGTAAAAAATATCATAAGGGGCTATCGCATAAACTGCCGGATATCTTTACAGGCGGCTTTTGTGAAGCCCCTTTTATGGGCATTGGAGGCGGAAATGGATATTAATAAGAAAATTGCGCAGGAGCTGCAGGTGAACTGCTGGCAGGTAGAGACAGCCGTGAAATTAATAGATGAAGGCAATACGATTCCGTTTATCTCAAGATACCGGAAAGAGGCGACGGGTGCGCTCAATGATGAACAGTTGCGTACACTCCATGAGAGATTACAGTATTTAAGGAATCTGGAGGAGAAAAAAGAACAGGTTCTCTCCAGCATTGAAGAACAGGGAAAACTGACGGAGGAACTGAAAAGCCAGATCCTGGCAGCGGAGACGCTGGTGGTGGTGGAGGATTTATACCGTCCTTACCGTCCCAAGAGAAGGACGCGTGCGACGATTGCCAAAGAAAAGGGGCTGGAAGGACTTGCCAATATTATTTTGCTGCAGATGACTAAAAAATCCCTGGAAGAAGAGGCAAAGGCTTTTATCGATCCGGAAAAGGAAGTAAACTCAGCAGAGGAAGCAATACAGGGGGCAATGGATATCATTGCAGAAAATATTTCCGATGAAGCGGATTATCGTATCCGTATCCGTGAAATGACCGAAAAAGAGGGATTGCTCACGGCAACGGCAAAGGATGAGAAAGTGGAATCGGTCTACGAGATGTATTATCAGTTTCAGGAGCCGGTGGGCAAACTGGCAGGTCACAGGATCCTGGCAATCAACCGTGGAGAAAAGGAAAAGTTTTTGACTGTTAAGGTAGAAGCGCCGGAGGAACGGATTTTATGTTTTCTGGAAAAGAAGGTGATCAGCAGGGATAACCCGCAGACGACACCGGTATTAAAAGCGGTGATTGAGGACAGCTACAAGCGTCTGATCGCACCATCCATCGAGAGGGAAGTGCGCAGCGCCCTGACAGAGAAGGCAGAAGACGGAGCAATCCGTGTCTTTGGCAAGAACTTAGAGCAGCTTCTGATGCAGCCGCCGATTGCCGGACAGGTAGTGCTTGGCTGGGATCCGGCATTTCGTACAGGCTGCAAGCTGGCAGTGGTGGACGCAACAGGAAAGGTTCTGGATACGGCGGTGATTTATCCGACTGCGCCGACGAATGAGGCAAAAATCCGCGCGGCGAAAGAAACTTTAAAGAAATTTATCAGTAAATACCACATTACATTGATCTCTGTTGGAAACGGAACGGCATCCAGAGAGTCGGAGCAGATTATTGTAGAACTTTTGAAAGAGATTCCGGTTCCTGTGCAGTATGTGATCACAAATGAGGCGGGGGCTTCGGTGTATTCTGCGAGCAAGCTGGCAACGGAAGAATTTCCTAATTTTGACGTGGGTCAGAGAAGTGCGGCGTCTATTGCCAGAAGAGTGCAGGATCCGCTGGCAGAGCTGGTGAAGATTGATCCGAAATCTATTGGTGTGGGACAGTACCAGCATGACATGAACCAGAAAAAGCTTGGCGAGACACTGGGCGGTGTTGTGGAGGACTGCGTAAATAAGGTGGGGGTCGATCTGAACACAGCGTCCGTATCCCTTTTAGAGTATATTTCCGGTATCAGTAAGACGCTGGCAAAAAATATCGTTGCGTATCGTGAGGAGAACGGCAGATTCAGTGACCGCCGTCAGCTTTTGAAGGTGGCGAAGCTGGGACCAAAAGCATTTGAACAGTGCGCCGGATTTATGAGGATTCAGGGCGGGAAAAACCCGCTTGATGCAACCAGTGTCCATCCTGAGTCTTATGATGCGGCGAAGGAATTGCTGAAAAAATTAGGATATGCGCCGGAAGATATCACAGCAGGCAGGCTTGTTGGAATTTCGAAAAAAATAAAAGATTATAAGAAGCTTTCTGAAGAATTGGGTATCGGGGAGATGACACTGCAGGATATTGTCAGAGAACTGGAAAAACCGGCACGTGATCCGCGCGATGAAATGCCGAAACCGATCCTGCGCACGGATGTCCTGGAAATGAAGGATCTGACACCGGGAATGGTATTGAAAGGAACAGTCCGCAATGTCATTGATTTTGGCGCCTTTGTAGATATCGGCGTACATCAGGACGGACTGGTACATATTTCGCAGCTTACGGATAAGAAGTTTGTCAAGCATCCGCTGGAAGTAGTCAGTGTAGGTGATATCGTGGAAGTGAAAGTTATGAGTGTTGACCTTGCAAAGAAAAGGATTCAGTTAACGATGAAAGGAATCTAGTGTTACTATGGACGCATTATCAGAGAAAAGAAATTTACCGATAGGATTTGTGGATTCCGGCCTTGGCGGATTAAGCATGCTTCGGGAAGCGGTCCGCATCATGCCGGCGGAGGATTTTATTTATTTTGGTGATTCTAAAAATGCTCCGTATGGGACAAAGCCGCAGGAAGTGATCCGGGCACTGACATTTAAGGCGGTAGAAAATCTTCTGGATGAAGGAATCAAAGGATTGGCAGTAGCATGCAATACGGCTACCAGCGCGGCAGTGCGTAAACTCAGGCTCACTTACCCTGAGCTGCCTATTGTGGGGATCGAGCCTGCAGTGAAACCGGCTGTGGTAAATAATCATGGGGGGCGTATTCTGGTAATGGCGACTCCGATGACGATCCAGCAGGAAAAATTTCATAAGCTTTTAGATCAGTACAAAGAACAGGCGGAGATCGTGCCGGTATCATGCGGCGGACTGATGGAGTTCGTGGAACAGGGGAATCTGGACGGCAAGGAATTAGATCGCTATTTCGAAGAGCATCTTGCGCCGTATCTGACCGAAGATACGGAAACAATCGTGTTAGGATGCACCCATTATCCGTTTTTAAAGCATCATCTGCGAGATTATCTTGGTGAGAGAAAGATAGATATTATTGACGGAAGCCTTGGCACCTCCAGAGAGTTAAAGCGCAGGCTGGCAGAGCAAGGACTGCTGAGAGAAGAAGACAGGCAGGGACAGATCGTGATCCGCAATTCGGCAGAGAAAAAAGAACTGATAGACTTGAGCTGGCAGCTTTTAAGAATGCCAATAGAATGAAAAAGGGAGAAAGTATGATGGAGAGGAAGACACTGGGAATCGTCGGAACGGGACATTTGGGAAAGATCATTGCCAAGGCATGGCAGGAGGGATATCTGGAAGAATATGAGCTGGTGGCAGTTGCCGGAAGAGATACAGAAAAAGCAAAAGAAGCGGCGGAAGCAGCGGGCTGTATGTGCGGCGGAAACCTGGATGAGCTTCTGGCGGTAAAACCAGAGTATATTGCAGAGGCGGCATCCGTGCAGTTTTTAAAGGATCATGCGTTGGAAATCCTGAAGAAAGGGATAAATCTGGTGGTGCTTTCGATCGGAGCGTTTGCTGATACCGCATTTTATGAAGAAGTGAAGAGGACGGCAAAAGAGTCCGGGGCAAAGGTCTATATTGCGTCAGGAGCGATTGGTGGCTTTGATGTCCTGCGTACGATTGCATTAATGGATCGGGCAAAGGTATCTTTTCGGACGAAGAAGGGACCGGATTCTTTGAGAAATACCTCTCTTTTTAAGGAGGAGCTTTTGCAGGAAGGAGAAGAAACCCACGTATTTGGCGGAACGGCAGAGGGGGCGATCTCTATTTTGCCGACGAAAGTAAATGTGGCGGTGGCGGCTTCTCTGGCGGGCGCAGATCCGGAGCATACGGCGATGGATATCTACAGTGTGCCGGGAATGGCAGGGGATGACCATAAGATCGTATCCGAGATAGACGGAGTAAAGGTCACGATTGATATTTATTCCAGAACAGCGGAGATCGCGGCATGGAGTGTGGTGGCAGTTTTGCGCAATATCACATCGCCGGTTGTATTTTGATTCAGACAAGGGATGGAGGGAGAACAAGATGTTTGAAAAACTGGTGGCGATTGAGCCGGTAAGCCTTGTGAGCGAGGCAGAGAAAAAGCTTTATGACTACGCGAAGGAAGTCGTGCTGTATTACGATATTCCTGGAAGCAGAGAAGAGATCATAGAAAGAATCGGAAATGCAGATGCAGTATTGGTGAGCTACACATCACAGATTGACCGTTATATATTGGAGAGATGCCCGCGGGTGAAATATGTCGGCATGTGCTGCAGCTTGTATTCAGAAGAGAGCGCGAATGTGGACATCGCATATGCCAGAGAGCATGGGATTCAGGTACTGGGAATCCGTGATTACGGTGATCGCGGAGTGGTAGAATTTGTTATGTATGAGCTGGTGAAGATCCTGCATGGATATGACGGTTACAGGTGGAAGGATACGCCGGAAGAGATTACCGGGCTGAAAGTAGGAATCATCGGTCTGGGTGTCAGCGGTACGATGATTGCTGAGGCATTGAAGTTTATGGGTGCGGAAGTATCGTATTTCAGCCGTACCAGAAAGCCGGAGCAGGAAGAAAAGGGGTACACATACCGTCCTCTCCATGAGCTTTTGGAGGAGAGCGAAGTAGTATTTACCTGCCTGAATAAAAATGTGATTTTGCTGCGCGAGGAAGAATTTAAGCATTTAGGAAGCGGAAAAATTCTTTTCAACACATCGATCGGGCCGTCCCATGACCTTGGCGCATTGAAGCAGTGGCTCGATGCGGGCAACGGTTATTTTGTGTGTGATACGAAGGGAGCATCCGGCGATCCTACCGGGGAATTGCTTTTACACGAAAGAGTGTTGTCGCCGGATGCATCGGCGGGAAGGACAAGGCAGGCATTCGGTCTGCTGAGCGAGAAGGTGCTGGCAAATTTAGAGGCAGCGGTAGGATAGAAAATAATAACGGTATACAAAACATCAAGTTATTGTACAGCTTGATGTTTTGTGATAGAGTGAGGAAATCTAATA
>CAZAQD010000036.1:0-20889 GCA_964487425.1 uncultured Marvinbryantia sp.
TTTGCGCCTCCCTTTTTAATGTCGCGGCAGATCTGCCGGTTATGTTTTTCTTACTGGCTGTTCTTTTTATTAAAAGCAGCCCTCTTTCTCATAGTAGGGTCAAGGATCTTTTTGCGGATGCGCAGGCTTTTGGGAGTTACTTCCAAAAGCTCATCGGTGTCAATGAATTCCAGCGCTTCTTCCAGGCTCAGTGTTTTCGGAGTAGTAAGCTTCAACGCATCGTCCGAGCCGGATGCCCGCGTGTTGGTCAGATGCTTGGTCTTGCAGACATTAAGCTCGATGTCGTCGGTCTTGCCGTTTTGTCCGATTACCATGCCGGAATAGACTCTTTCGCCGGGACCGATAAAGAGCGTACCGCGTTCCTGGGCATTGAACAGCCCGTAGGTGACGGATTCCCCGCTTTCGAAGGCGATCAGGGAGCCCTGCTTGCGGTACTGGAGGTCGCCTTTGTAGGGACCGTATCCGTCGTAGGTAGTATTGAGGATGCCGTTTCCTTTAGTATCAGTCAAAAATTCTCCGCGGTAGCCGATGAGCCCTCTGGCGGGAATGGAAAATTCAAGCCGGGTATAGCCGCCGCTTGCCTGGCTCATGCCCTGCAGTTCGCCTTTGCGGGCACTCAGTTTATTGATAACGGTGCCGGAGAATTCCTCCGGGACATCGATGTAGGCAATTTCCATAGGCTCCAGTTTTTTGCCGCGCTCATCTTCCTTATAGAGGACTTCGGCTTTGCTTACAGCAAACTCGAAGCCTTCGCGGCGCATGTTTTCGATCAGTACGGAAAGGTGCAGCTCGCCGCGCCCGGATACCTTGTAGCATTCCGTATCGGCAGTCTCTTCCACACGAAGGCTTACGTCGGTGTTTAATTCACGGAAAAGACGGTCGCGCAGATGGCGGGAGGTCACATACTTTCCTTCCTGCCCGGCAAGGGGGCTGTCGTTTACCATAAAATGCATGGCAATAGTCGGTTCGGAAATTTTCTGGAAGGGAATGGCTTCCACATGCTCCGGCGAACAGAGCGTATCTCCGATGTGGAGTTCGGCAATACCGGAAATTGCCACGATAGAACCGGCGCCCGCCTCCGTCACATCCACTTTATTCAGTCCGTCAAATTCATAGAGCTTGCTGATCTTTACCTTCTGATGCTTGTCCGGGTCATGATGGTTCACAAGCATGACCTCCTGGTTGACTTTGATGGAACCGTTTTCCACTTTTCCCACGCCGATACGTCCGACGTATTCGTTATAGTCAATCGTACTAATCAGAATCTGGGAAGGCGCGTTTTCATCTCCCTGCGGAGATGGAATGTAATTGATGATGGTATCGAAAAGAGGAGTCATGTTTTTGTGCTCGTCTGTGAGCTCCAGAACGGCGTAGCCGGATTTCGCGGAAGCGTAGACAAACGGGCAGTCAAGCTGCTCATCCGAAGCGCCCAGGTCAATAAATAATTCCAGGATCTCGTCGATGACTTCTGTCGGCCTTGCTTCCGGTCGGTCTATTTTGTTGATACAGACAATGACCGGAAGGTCAAGGTCCAGCGCCTTACGCAGAACAAATTTTGTCTGGGGCATGGAGCCTTCAAAGGCATCCACAACCAAAATAACACCGTCAACCATTTTCAGCACACGTTCGACTTCACCGCCGAAATCAGCATGTCCCGGCGTATCTACAATGTTAATTTTATAATCCTTATAATATACAGCAGTATTTTTGGAGAGGATCGTAATGCCGCGTTCACGTTCGATGTCGTTGGAGTCCATGACGCGTTCCGCCACCTCCTGATTTTCCCTGAACACGCCGCTCTGTTTCAGAAGCTCGTCCACCAGGGTTGTTTTACCGTGATCGACATGGGCAATAATCGCAATGTTACGGATATTCTCTCGATTCATATCGCACCTTCTTTCTCTAATCCTTATGGACGGGAATGCCGTCTGCAACCGTTCACCGGAACATTTTACCACAATTTATTGATTTTACAAGGGGGTTAATTATAATAGGAAAGTATTTTGGCTGTAAAAGGGGTAAGCCAACGAATGAGGAGAATGAAGAAATGAAAAGGTATAAAGGATATATACTGGTGTTTATCAGCGCTGTCATGTGGGGAACGCTGCCGATTTTCAGCAGCCTGAGCTACCGGCTTGGGAGCAACGGGATTACCTCAGGAGCGATGCGGGCACCATTTTTGGCGCGCTGATACTCGGCGAAATGCTGGAATTTCCGCAGGCATTGGGAATTGCGGAAATGATTGCGGGAATCGTCCTGTCTGTTTTGAAACAGGAGAAATAGTTTTCCTGGAAAATTTTGGTTCTAAAACAGGAAGCTGCGGAATAGACATATGTATATAGCGAAATACGAAAAGAGATACTTCGTAATGAAGAAGGGAGAACGCATACATATGTCAGACAAAATTATTGAAAACAATCAGGTGTCAATTATCGGTGAGGTGGTGTCGGAGTTTACCTTCAGCCATGAAGTTTTCGGCGAAGGATTCTATCTGGTAGACGTGCTGGTGAAGAGGCTGAGCGAGTCGTCCGATACGATTCCGGTGCTTGTTTCGGACCGGCTGATTGACGTAACGCAGGACTATAGAGGAGAATTTATGAAAGTGACCGGGCAGTTCCGGTCATATAACCGGCACGAAGAAAAGAAGAATCGCCTGATTCTTTCGGTATTTGCCAGAGAGGTGAATTTTACGGAGGAGGAAACCGATAAGGTGAAGACGAACCAGATTTTTCTTGATGGTTATATCTGCAAAGTGCCGGTTTACCGGAAGACGCCGCTTGGAAGGGAGATCTCCGATATGCTGGTGGCGGTGAACCGTCCGTATGGAAAGTCCGATTATATTCCCTGTATCTGCTGGGGAAGAAACGCCAGATTTACTTCAAACTTTGAAGTGGGCGGGCACGTACAGATATGGGGAAGAATACAGAGCAGGGAGTATGTAAAAAAGACAGAGGGGGATTTTGCAGAAAAGCGGATCGCTTACGAGGTTTCCGTAAGCAAGCTGGAATGGCTTGCCTAAAGAGGTTGCATTTTTGAAAAAAGTGTGATAAAGTTAAACATCGTTGCTGATAAAGAAAGAGTGAGTGATGAAAAGGGAATGGTGAGGTACTATGGATAAGGGACGTGTACACATCTTCTGCGGACATGGGAGAGGAAAGACGACGGCAGCTATCGGAAAAGCGATTCAGGCGGCGAGCCAGGGAAAGACGGTTATGATTATTCAGTTTCTGAAAAAGCGCCAGAGTGACGAGATTGGTTTTATTCAGAGGCTGGAGCCGGAGATCAAATTATTCCGTTTTGAACGCTCAGAGGAGTCTTACGAAAGCCTGCCGGAGGAAAAGAGAACCGAAGAATGTGTGAATATCCGCAACGGGATGAACTTTGCCCGTAAGGTTTTAAGCACACAGGGATGCGATGTGCTGATCCTTGACGAAGTACTGGGATTGGTGGAAGCGGGTATTACGACGGCAGAGGAGATCAAGGAGCTGATTGCGCTTAAAGATGAAGAGATGGATCTCATTCTGACAGGCGTATACAGGAGCGAAGAGCTTTGGGATCTGGCGGATGAAGTGACCGTGATGCAGATGATGAAAGCGATAAAAGTTATTGACAATAATTAGCGGTAATGGTATGATATTGTCAAGTTACAAGGGGCAGGCGCGTACGCCTTGCCCCGTTTTTTTATAAAGCAGGCGGAGGGGATAACGAAGCCGGAAGGAGGATAAATAATGGCTATTTTTACAGGATCTGGTGTCGCAATTGTTACACCGATGAAGGAAAATGGAGAGGTGAATTATGAGAAGCTAGGGGAACTTCTGGAGTATCAGATTGCCAACAGTACAGATGCGATCATTATCTGTGGGACAACAGGGGAGTCGTCTACGCTTTCCCATGAGGAGCATCTGGATGTGATTAAATATGCGATTGATAAGGTGGCAAAAAGGATTCCGGTTATTGCGGGTACGGGTTCTAATTGCACAGAGACGGCGATTTATCTGTCACAGGAAGCAGAGAAGATGGGAGCAGATGCGCTTTTGCTGGTTACGCCTTATTACAATAAAGCGACACAAAAAGGGCTGATCCAACACTATACGAAGATTGCGAATTCTGTAAAGCTGCCAATTATTTTATACAATGTACCGGGCAGGACCGGATGTAATATTCAGCCGGAGACAGCGGTGGCGCTGGCGAAGAATGTGGAGAATATCGTGGCAATCAAGGAGGCTTCCGGCAATATCGCCCAGGTTGGAAGGATCATGAGCCTTGCAGAGGGATGTCTTGACCTGTATTCCGGGGAAGACGGACAGGTATTGCCGATGCTGGCGCTGGGCGGAAAGGGCGTGATCTCTGTTTTGGCAAACATCGCTCCGAAAGAGACGCATGATATGGTTGCTTTTTATCTGGAAGGGAAACTGGAGGAGAGCCGGGAGATTCAGTTGAAGGCGATTCCGCTGGTTGACGCGCTTTTCTGTGAGGTGAATCCGATTCCAGTCAAGACAGCGCTGAATCTGATGGGAATGGGCGCGGGAGCGTTCCGCGGGCCGCTGTGTGAGATGGAAGAGGCAAATAAGGAAAGACTAGTCAAAGCGATGAAGGATTTTGGAATCAAACTTGCTTAAAGGAGAATAATATGACCAGAATAATTATGCATGGCTGCAATGGCCACATGGGACAGGTAATCTCAGATTTGGTAAAGAAGGATGAGAATGCCGTGATCGTAGCCGGTATCGATGTGGTGGATAACCGGGATAACGGATACCCGGTATTTACGAACATCAGGGAGTGCAACATAGGAGCGGATGTTATGATTGATTTTTCTTCCTATAAGGCAGTGGATGGGGTGCTTGATTACTGCGTGGAGAAAGGGCTTCCGCTGGTCTTATGCACGACAGGGCTTACGCAGGAGCAGCTTGCCAGGATGAAAGCATGCAGTGAGCGGGTAGCGATCCTGAAATCAGCGAACATGTCGCTGGGGATCAATACGATGCTCAAGCTGCTGCAGGACGCGGCAAAGGTACTGGCGACAGCGGGATTTGATATGGAGATTGTCGAGAAGCATCACCGTTTAAAATGTGACGCGCCCAGCGGGACAGCGCTGGCGCTGGCAGATTCGCTGAACGAGGCGATGGATCATCAGTATCATTACGTGTACGACAGAAGCCAGGTGCATCAGCAGAGGGAAGAGAAGGAAATCGGAATTTCCGCAGTGCGCGGCGGGACAATTGTCGGTGACCACGATGTGATTTTTGCCGGTCCTGATGAGGTGATTACTTTCAGCCACAGGGCATATTCCAAAGCGGTGTTTGGAAAAGGCGCTGTGGAGGCAGCAAAATATCTTGCCGGTAAGGGAAGCGGCATGTATGATATGCAGGATGTGATTGGTTAAATCTTATAAATAGCTTAATTTTTTCTGGATTTGTCTGAAAATACCAGAAGCTTCATTGACTTTTTGTGGTAGAAAAAGATATAATAAGAAAAAGATAAGAGAAAAGAGCGGGAGAGAATAATTACAGGAGGAAATAATATGAAAAGGGTTTCTTTATTTTTAGCGGCAATGTTGGCTGCCGTAGCTCTGAGCGGCTGTAAGGGAAAGACACCGGAGACAGAAGCGCCGACAGAAGCGCCTACTGAGGCAGTACAGACAGAGGCTCAGACAGAAGCGCCGGTTACGGAGGCACCGACGGAAGCCCAGACAGAGAAGGAAGACAGCCTGAATAAGACGAGGACGTTAAACGGGCTTGTGAAGGTGTATGAAGCGAACAGCCTGACAATCCAGACGGAGCGCGGAAAAGAGCTGGTGTTTGATACGACCGGAGCAGATATTCAGATTACGAATGGGATCCAGACAGGCAATAATGTTACGATCATGTATAAAGGAAAAGTGCAGGGCGAGGATACTTCGCAGGCGAAGGTTCTGATGATTGTAGATCTGGCGGACGGAGAGACGCCGGTCACAGAAGGAGAGCTGATGACAGAATCAGCGGAGGCAGACCCTGATGCGGGCGCCGGGACTCTGACAGGAAGTATCTCGGACCTTAATACAGACAGGATCGTCGTTCTGGCAGATGATGGGGAATCCTATTATTTTTCCATTTACGGCGCGGATATCAAGCTGGTAAATGGGCTGATCGAGGACAATTACGTAACGGTTGAATATTATGGCGACATTTATGGTCCGGCATTGGTAGAAGCAAATTCGATATCCGATACCGAATCAGGAAGTGCGCAGAGCCAGGCTATCTCAGGACCGTCACAGGAAGGAGAGTACACCTACATTAACGGTGTGCTGGAGGATTGTGCGCTGGGTTCCATTACGATTACAACCGATGATGGCGAGACGCTGAGCTTTGATATTTCGGAAGCAACCTGCAGCTATTCAAATGGTATCGCAGTCGGCAATTATCTGACGCTGGAGTGCGAAGGGGCTTCTTCTGATGAAGATACCAGCGCTGTAAAGGTACTGGCAGTTTATGATTACGGCGAGAGCACAGGCACGGCGGATAGCGCCGAAGACACGGTCACACAGGATGACGCCGGTGATACGGGAAGTGCGGACGGCGAACAGGCAGAGGTAGCGTAGAGTTTAAAAATACCGGATAGTGAGGAAAATGAGACCGTCATAGAAGGGCATAAGTTCTATGCGGTCTTATTTTATTGGCGGGGTGAGAAGGAAAAATATATCTTGTAATATGCAAAATTATCCATTAGAATAGTAATATAAAATTTTTTAGAGACAGGGAAATGACAAAAAGGTAATCATGATGAAAAAGGTAGCAGTTATTACGGACAGCAATAGCGGCATTACGCAGGAGACGGCAAAAGAATGGGGAATTTATGTGCTGCCGATGCCGTTTTATATTGATGGAGAACTCTTTCTCGAAGGGATCACACTTTCGCAGGAAGAGTTTTATGAGAAGCTGAAGGATGACGCGGATATCAGTACTTCCCAGCCGTCCCCGGCAAATGTGCTGGAGTTATGGGACGAGGTGCTCAGGGAATATGAGCAGATCGTATATATACCGATGTCGAGCGGCTTGAGTGCGTCGTGTGAAACTGCAATGGGGCTGGCAAGGGATTATGAGGGCAGAGTATTTGTTGTGGACAACCAGAGGATTTCTGTCACGCAGCGCCAGGCGGTGCTTGATGCACGATTGTTGGCTGAGCGCGGGCTGAACGGGGAACAGATCAGAAAGATTTTATTGGATATGAAGCTGGACGCCAGCATTTATATTACACTGGAGACTCTCAAGTATCTGAAAAAGGGCGGAAGAGTGACGCCGGCTGCCGCTGCCCTGGGAACAATTCTGAATCTCAAGCCGGTGCTGCAGATTCAGGGAGAGAAGTTAGATGCATTTGCGAAAGCGAGGGGCAAGCAGAAGGCGAAAAAGATCATGCTGGAAGCGATTCACAGGGATCTTGAAGAGCGTTTCCCTGAATATTTGAAAAACGGAGAAATGGCGCTGGCAGCCGCCTACACGGGAAATCCAGAGGAGGCAGAAGAGTGGAAGAGGGAGATCGAAAGGGAATTTCCGGGGATGGAGTGCCATATGGATCCGCTGTCGCTGAGCGTGGCATGTCATATCGGGCACGGTTCGATCGCGGTGACCTGCCATAGGAAAGTGATATAGCATTGCCTGTATGTGAAGAGGCAGAATAGGGGCGAGAGGATGAGAAAAATAGGAAAAGGTTTGCGGATATTGATGCTGGCTGTGCTGATGTTATGCATACCGGCGGTTTGTGCAGAGGCAAAGACAACGAGCGCAAAAAGCTACAGCCTCAAGGATGTGCGAAATGCCGAGAAGGTATCCGGTCAATGGGTTACGAAAACTGCAGGGGTAAAATTTAAGACGGACGAAGGCGCCTATATCAAGGGCAGATGGATTAATGTGGAGGATAAGATCTATTACCTTGACCAGAAGGGCTATCGGGTAAAAGGCTGGGTAAAATACCGCGGAAACATGTATTATCTCAATAAAAACGGAGATATGCGCATCGGATGGCTGAAAAATACATATTATCTGAGAAGCAATGGGATCCGGGCGGCAGGAATCCGCAGGATAGCTGGAGAGAAATATTATTTCGACAAAAAGAGCGGCAAGATGAAGACGGGATGGGTCACCTCAGGAAAGAACCGCTACTATTTTTCGAAAAAGAACGGGCGGATGCTGACATCCTCCTGGATCAAAGCGGGAAAGAAATATTATTACGTGGGTGATGACGGCATAATGAAGAAATCCTGCTGGCTGACAATCGGCAAAAAGCAGTATTATCTCGACAGCAGCGGGGTGAGAGTGACAGGCACTTACTTTATCAACGGTAAGGGATATTATTTTAAGACGAACGGCGTTTACGATGCGAGCGTGAAGGTAGATCAGGAGGTCGATCCCAGCAAACCGATGGTAGCGTTAACCTTCGACGACGGACCGGGACCGTATACGGGGCGTCTGCTGGACTGCCTGCAGAAGAACAATGCGAAGGCGACGTTCTTTATGGTGGGAAGTAATGTTTCCAGTTATAAGTCGGCGGTGAAGAGAATGGCGGATATGGGCTGCGAGCTGGGCAACCACTCTTATGACCATTCAAGCTTTACTTCCCTGTCCGTTTCCGCGATGAAGTATCAGGTAAATACGACCAATCAGAAGATTAAGGACGCCAGCGGAAAGCTGCCGACGTTATTCCGGCTTCCGTACGGCGCCGGCTACAATAACAGTACGGTACTGGGGACGCTCGGGCTTCCGTCCATTTACTGGTCCATCGATACGAGAGACTGGGCAAACATCGGAAATCCGCAGCATACGGTAAATGAGGTACTTAATTATGTGAAAAGCGGTGATATCGTATTGATGCATGATATCCACCTTTCCACCGTACAGGCTGCGGAGAAGATTATACCGGAGCTGAAAAAGCGGGGATATCAGTTGGTGACGGTAAGCCAACTGGCAAAATATAAGGGGAAGACTAGCCTGCACAGCGGAACGACATATTTCAGTTTTAAATAAGAGACATCAAAATGCCCGGCATTGCCGGGCATTTGCTGTGAAAAGAGATAATCAGATGTTTTCATTTCCTTTTGCGGTGTCCGCACAGGTTAACGCTGCCTCAATGAATCCGCGGAATAATGGATGCGGGCGGTTGGGGCGGGACTTTAATTCGGGATGCGCCTGCGTAGCGAGGAAGAAAGGGTGGCTTTTCAGCTCGATCATTTCCACAATCCTTCCATCCGGGGAAAGTCCTGAGAGCGTCATACCATTTTCTGTCAGAAGCTTGCGGTAATCGTTGTTGACCTCATAACGGTGGCGGTGCCGCTCTTCAATGGTGTCCGTTCCGTAAAGCGCGCAGGCTTTTGTTGTTTTGTCCAGAATACATGGATAAGATCCCAGCCTCAAGGTTCCGCCTATGTCCTCAATGCCGTTCTGGTCCGGCATCAGGGCAATGACCGGATGAGTGGTGGCGGGATTTAACTCAATGCTGTGCGCATCCCGGATACCGGCGACATAGCGGGCAAACTCGACGATGGCAAGCTGCATTCCCAGGCAAAGCCCGAGAAAGGGAATATTTTGCGTGCGGGCGTAATGAATGGCAGTGATTTTGCCGTCGATGCCACGGTCGCCAAAGCCGCCCGGCACAAGAATTCCGCTCACATCTGCCAGCATTTCGCCGGCATTGTTTTCATCTAACAATTCTGAATCGATCCATTTGATATGTACGGTTGCGCCGGAAGCGATACCGCCGTGCTTTAAGGCTTCGACAACGCTGATATAGGCGTCATGCAGCTGCGTATATTTTCCGACTAAAGCCACTGTGACATCTTTCGTGGGATGGCGCAGCGCGTCAACCATAGCAATCCAGTCTCCGAGATCCGGCTGAGGGCATTCCAGATTCAGGCATTCACATGCCACCTGCGCGAGATGTTCCTCCTCCATAGCCAATGGAACTTCATAGAGATATTCCACGTCCAGGTTTTGCAGGACATGACTAACAGGAACGTTGCAGAAGAGTGCAATTTTTTCTTTCAGCCCGTCTTCCAGGGGCAGTTCTGAGCGGCATACCAGAATATCAGGCCAGATCCCCATTCCCTGCAGCTGCTTGACGCTGGTTTGGGTAGGTTTGGTCTTCATCTCGCCGGAAGCCTTGATATAAGGGACCAGCGAAACGTGGACTAAAATTGCATTTTCACGCCCGACATCATGCTGAAACTGCCGGATTGCCTCTAAAAACGGCTGGCTTTCGATATCGCCTACTGTACCGCCGACTTCGATGATGGCGATGTACATTTCATCTGAATGGTAGTTCCGGTAAAAGCGGCTCTTGATCTCATTCGTTATATGGGGGATTACCTGTACGGTGCCGCCGCCGAAGTCGCCCCGGCGTTCCTTCTGCAGCACGGACCAGTAGATCTTACCGGTAGTTACGTTGGAGTTTTTGGTAAGGCTCTCATCAATAAACCGTTCATAGTGCCCAAGATCCAGGTCGGTTTCAGCGCCGTCATCGGTGACAAAGACTTCCCCGTGCTGGATGGGGTTCATCGTACCGGGGTCGATGTTGATATAGGGATCAAATTTCTGCATGGTAACTTTGTAGCCTCTCGCTTTTAAAAGTCGTCCAAGAGAGGCGGCAGTGATGCCTTTTCCGAGCCCGGATACGACCCCGCCGGTTACAAAAACGTATTTTACAGGCATGATATGTTCCTCCTTAAGTTTAACGATATAACGCAAAAAAGAGTGTATCTCTCCCTTCGATGTAAGAAAGATACACTCCATTGTGCATGACATACTACGTTCCTATTATAACTGATTCCAGATAAAATGAAAACCGGTTTTTAACAAATCGATAATGAGCAGTTCTGATGATGATAATTCATTTTGTTAATGAAAAACACGCTTATCCTCATAGCGCGGCTCACAGGTATACTGTATGGACAGGCGCTTGAAGGTCTTGATATCCACGGGGGAAAGCATGACGGAGGTATGCACCTGGCAGCCGGCAAGCTTTGGCAGTTGGTCAAGCGCCATTTGGGCGGAATGGCTTTTTGCTGCGCTGGTTGAAAGGGCAATCAGGACTTCGTCCGTATGCAGGCGTGGATTTTTGCTGCCGAGATAGGCAGTCTTTAGCTTCTGTATAGGTTCGATCGCAGCCGGAGAAATGACATGCTCCTCATGGCGGATACCCGCCAAATCCTTCAGGGCATTGAGCAGCAGGGCGGCGGAAGCGCCTAAAAGGTCGCTGGTTTTTCCGGTGATAATCTTGCCGTCTGGAAGCTCCATAGCGGCAGCAGGATTACCGGTCGCTTCGCTGCGGGCAAGTGCGGCGCCTACTACTTTGCGGTCCGACTGGCTGATGCCAGCCTGCTTCATAATCAGTTCGATCTTATATGCCTCCTCTTCCTTTGAAGAGCCGTCTACCAGCCCGTTTAGGGAATGGTAATATCTGCGGATGATTTCCTGGCGGGACGCCTCCTGGCACGCCTCGTCATCGCAGATGCAGTTCCCCGCCATATTAACGCCCATATCGGTGGGGGATTTGTAGGGGCTTTTCCAGGCGATCTTTTCAAAAATAGCGTTCAGCACCGGAAAAATCTCGACGTCCCGGTTATAATTTACGGTAGTCTCGCCGTAAGCTTCCAGGTGGAAAGGATCGATCATGTTCACATCGTTCAGATCCGCAGTCGCCGCTTCATAAGCGAGGTTCACAGGGTGCTTTAAGGGAATGTTCCAGATCGGGAAGGTTTCAAACTTGGCATATCCGGCGGGAATTCCCCTTTTGTGCTCATGGTAAAGCTGGGAAAGGCAGGTTGCCATCTTCCCGCTTCCCGGTCCCGGCGCGGTAATCACAACCAATGGCCTGGAGGTTTCGATATAATCATTTTTCCCGTAGCCCTCATCACTGACGATCAGGGGAAGGTTGCTCGGATAACCGGGGATGACATAGTGGGTATACACCTTAATTCCCAGCTTCTGCAGGCGCGCCCGGAAAACGTCCGCACCGCTCTGCCCGGTGTATTGCGTAATCACTACGCTGCCGACAAAAAGCCCGCGCTCCTCAAAAACATCGATGAGGCGTAAGACATCGGAATCATAGGTGATGCCAAGATCGCCCCTGATCTTATTTTTCTCAATATCACCCGCACTGATTACAATAACAATCTCTGCCTGGTCCGAAAGCTGCATAAGCATACGAAGCTTGCTGTCCGGTTCAAATCCCGGCAGTACGCGGGAAGCGTGGTAATCATCATAAAGCTTGCCGCCAAATTCCAGATAAAGCTTGTTGCCAAACTGGCTGATACGGTTTTTAATATGCTCTGACTGCATAGTAAGATATTTGTCGTTGTCAAATCCAATTTTCATATTATTCCTATCCTTAAGTTATTTTAGACACTAAAAATAATAACGCATTCATAGTGTTTTTACCAGAAGTTTTTGATATATTTTTAGAAATATTTTAGAAAAAGAGCAATCTTTTTCAAAACAGCATATTGATTTCTTTCCCGATAATCTTTATACTGATAGATAAGCGACGAACGCAAAGGCAGGCTGATATGCGTATATGTTCAAGCGAATACGCTGCCCGGCAGGGCGTGGCTGATCGTACAAGGAGGACAGAAATGAATAATAACCAGGGGAGAAACCCCAACAGAGGTTCAAACAATAGCAACAAACCACCCAAGAACAGCCAGACGATAGCGATTTTTTTAATTGTAACCGTAATTACGCTGGTTGTGATGGGGCTTTTCAATAGCTTGGCAAAGGGAAGCACGACACAGGAGATTACCTATAATCAGTTTATGGAAATGCTGGAAAAGGACCAGATTGAGTCGGTTGTCATTGAGTCGGGCAAATATGTTATCGTGCCGAAGACGCAGACCAGCACCTTCTTCTCCATGTTTTCCAATTCGACAGGGCAGATCACCTATTACACAGGGCTTGTGACAGATCCGTATCTGACGCAGAAGCTTTTGGATGCGGGGGTCGATTTTAAGAAGGAGATCCCGGATGTCACTTCCAGCATTATTTCCGATTTGCTGGTGATGCTGTTCCCGCTTCTTATTATATGGGTAATTATGGCATTTGTCATGAGAAAGGTGGGCGGCGGCAGCGGCGGCGTCATGGGCATCGGAAAAAACAAAGCGAGAGTGTATGCGCAGAAGGAGACAGGGGTCACCTTCAAAGATGTGGCAGGACAGGATGAAGCGAAAGAGTCGCTGCAGGAGGTGGTGGACTTCCTGGAGCACCCGGAGCGCTATTCTAAAATTGGCGCAAAGCTTCCAAAGGGCGCGCTTCTTGTAGGACCGCCGGGAACCGGAAAGACTTTGCTGGCAAAGGCAGTGGCAGGAGAGGCGCATGCGCCGTTTTTCTCCCTGTCGGGTTCGGATTTTGTGGAAATGTTTGTGGGCGTGGGTGCATCCCGTGTCCGTGAGCTGTTTGAGGAAGCGAAAAAGAATGCGCCGTGTATCATCTTTATCGATGAGATTGACGCGATTGGTAAGAGCCGTGACAGCCGCTATGGCGGTGGAAATGATGAGCGCGAGCAGACGCTGAATCAGCTTCTCGCTGAGATGGACGGTTTTGACACGGCATCAGGGCTTTTGATCCTGGCGGCGACGAACCGCCCGGAGGTTCTGGATCAGGCGCTGCTGCGTCCGGGACGTTTTGACCGGCGCGTGATCGTGGATAAGCCGGACCTTCAGGGAAGAATTGATGTCCTTAAAGTTCATGCCAAGAATGTGCTGATGGATGATACCGTAGACCTGGAAGCGATTGCACTGGCAACTTCGGGAGCGGTAGGATCTGATCTGGCGAATATGATTAACGAGGCGGCAATCCTTGCGGTGAAAAATGGAAGGAATGCGGTTAGCCAGTCCGACTTGTTTGAATCTGTGGAGGTTGTACTGGTAGGAAAGGAAAAGAAGAATAAGATCCTCAGCAAGGAAGAGCGCAGAGTGGTATCGTACCATGAGGTTGGGCACGCGCTGGTAAGCGCGCTGCAAAAGGATTCCGAACCGGTTCAGAAAATCACGATTGTCCCGAGGACAATGGGGGCACTTGGATATGTTATGAATGTGCCGGAGGAGGAGAAATATCTTAACACGAAAGCGGAGATTTATGCGCGGATTGTAGAATTCGTAGGCGGTCGTGCGGCAGAGGAAATTGTATTTGACAGCATTACCACAGGAGCTGCCAATGATATCGAGCAGGCGACGAAGATGGCGCGGGCGATGATTACCCAGTATGGAATGTCCGAAAAATTCGGTATGGTGGGGCTGGAGTCACCGGCTAATCAGTATCTGGATGGACGCAATATTCTGAATTGCAGCGATGAGACGGCGGCTGAGATCGATAAAGAGGTCATGAAGGTAATCAAGGCTGCTTATGAAGAGGCACTGCAATTGCTGCGGGGACACAGGAAAGCGCTGGATACCATTGCGGATTTCCTCATCGAGAAGGAGACGATCACAGGAAAAGAATTTATGGAGATCTTCCACCGGGTAGAAGCGGAGGATGCGACACCGGCAGAGAAAGCTGAAGAAGCACAAGATGCGGCATCAGCAGAGAAAGCTGAAGAGGCAGAGGCTGGTGATGCAACGCCGGAAAAGGAAGAAGAATAAAGAGAAGGCGGAAGAGAAGGCGGGTCCGAATAGGACTTGCCTTTTTTTGCGGATTGGGCTATGATAGAAGCTGTTCGCAGTCCGATATAGATTTATCAGGGACAGAAATGTTGAAAGAGGAGAAAAGTATGGAATTATTATATGCAATATCAATTGCAATGGTGGCGGGGCTTTTGATGTCGCGCGTAATCAAGGCATTGAAGCTTCCAGCCGTTACCGCGTATCTGATCGGCGGTATTTTAATCGGTCCGTATTGTCTGGGACGCCTGGGAATTCAGGGGTTGGGCTTTGTGTCCCATGAAAATGTAATAGAGTATAAGCTGATTTCGGAGGTGGCTCTAGGCTTTATCGCCTTTTCGATCGGAAATGAATTCCGTTTGTCACAATTGAAGAAGACGGGAAGGCAGGCAGTGGCAGTGGGATTTTCCGAGGCGTTGTCTGCAACTTTTCTGGTGGATGTGGTCATGATCGGGCTGCACTTTGTGCTGGGCGGCAAGCTGTCGCTTCCGGTAGCGCTCCTTCTTGGCGCGATCGCGACGGCAACGGCTCCGGCGGCGACTTTGATGGTCGTAAGACAGTATAAAGCAGACGGGCCGCTGACCGATATTCTGTTGCCGATCGTGGCGCTGGATGATGCGATTGCCCTGGCTGTGTTTGCTGTATCCAGTGGGGTTGCAAAGGCGATGGAACAGGGGAAATTTGACTTTGCGTCTATTATTGCAGCGCCGCTTTTGGAAATTTGTTTTTCGCTGCTTCTGGGCGCTTTGCTCGGCGCGCTGCTGACCTTTTGCGAAAAGTTTTTCTTCTCGAACAGCAAGCGATTGTCGATTTGCCTGACCTTTGTATTTCTGGCAGTGGCGGTTTCTATGAATAAAGTGAAGATCGGAACCATGAGCATCGGGTTTTCCAGCCTTCTGGTGTGTATGATGCTGGGAACCATTTTCTGTAATACCTGTAAGTTTTCGGAGGAGCTGATGGGAAAGACCGATCAGTGGACAGCCCCGATTTTTATTCTGTTTTTTGTCTTTAGCGGAGCGGAACTGGAATTCAGTGTGTTTTCCGACCTCGCGATAGTTGGCGTGGGAGTCGTCTATATTCTGGTACGTTCTCTGGGAAAATATGTGGGAGCCTCTATCGGCTCCAAAGTGATGGGATGTGAAGAGAATATTGTTAAATATCTTGGAATCACCCTCCTCCCCCAGGCAGGCGTAGCCCTGGGAATGTCTCTGGCTGCGACAGAGAGCATGGGGGAAGAAGGCGTGCTTGTCCGCAATATTACATTATTTGCGGTACTGATCTATGAACTGTTTGGACCGATGCTTACGAAGATCGCCCTGACGAAGGCGGGAGAAATCAAGACTAAGCCGCAGGTAGTCAAGCAGGTAAACGTAGGCAAAGAACGCCATGCAAAATAATAAGGCGGGGAGTGGTCAACGGATGACCACTGCCATTTTGCCGAGCTTATTATAGATCTTCTCAAAAGCGGAGGCGGATCTCCATACAAGCCCGCTCAGGGAATCATTTATCAGTACTTTATGATTCTTTTTGTCATAACCGCAGAGTACCACGCAATGCTCATAAGTATAAAAAGTCCAGGTCTTACCGGCTGCATAGATAGTAGGTACCGCTTTTGCGGGTGATCAATTGATTTGCGTAAGATGCCGCCTGGGCAGAAGTACAGCACATTGCCAGGAACAGGCATAATAAAAATAACGGAAAGAGGAACCGGCGTCTTTTCTTCATAATCATATCTCCTAAAAACCAAGAATTTCTTTCTAAATATAACATAAAATATGGTAAAATAGTGAAAAAATACAAATAAAGGTGAAGAAAAATGGATAAGATTTTAGAAATATACGAACAGCAGGGAATCAGCAGGGGATTGCTGCGTGATATTGAGGAGTTTCGAAAAAAATATCCGGTTGCGGATCAGGTAAAAAACAGGGTCATCCTGCCGGAAATTGGATTTTATGGCAAAGAAATATTTGAGATGGCGGCGACAGCGCTGCTGCAGGGGGAAAATATTCTGCTCTCCGGCACGAAAGCGACTGGAAAAAATGTGCTGGCGGAGAACCTTGCATGGGTGTTTGGAAGGCCGTCCTACAATATTTCCTTCAATATTAATACCGACAGTACCACCCTGATCGGGACGGATACTTTTCGCAATAATGAGGTGTGCCTGCGCACCGGTCCGGTTTATGACTGCGCAAAGTACGGCGGATTTGGTATTTTTGATGAAGTGAATATGGCAAAAAATGATGCGGTTTCTGTTCTGCACGCAACGCTGGATTACCGGCGCATGATCGATGTGCCGGGATATGATAAGATCGAGCTTCACGATGCGGCGCGCTTTATCGGGACGATGAACTATGGTTATGCCGGAACAAAGGAATTGAATGAAGCACTGGTTTCCAGGTTTATGGTGATCGATATGCCGCCCATAGAAGAGGAAACACTTCTTCATATATTGAAGGAAATCTTCCCGGAGGCTGCTTTGCCCGGGCTGGAGCAAATGTGCGGATTGTTTATGGACCTGCAGTTAAAAGCGCTTCACAATGAAATTTCTACAAAACCTCTGGATCTGCGCGGTATGATAGGCGCACTCAGGACGATGAAGGCGGGGCTCTCGCCGAGGCAGGCGCTTAGTATGGGAATTGTAAATAAGAGCTTTGACCTGTTTGAACGGGAGATGGTGCAGGATATCGTGGAGACGAGGATTCCGGAAAACTGGGGAAGCGACCAGATCTTTCCCGTTTAGGAGAAAGGCTTTTGCTATGGAAGAATATCAGTTGGAGATTGAAAACAGAATACGGAATCTGATGTGGACGGTCAGCGGGGATTACAGCCTGAATGTAAAGCTGGATGTGAATTCTTTTGCGAAAAGTAAGTATATTTCTCTGTATGATGCGGTCAAGCAGGGCGGCTTTGCCAAATATTTTGACTCCAATGAATTTGCTATGTATATTATGAAGAAGCTGTATTATGGGGCGGATGAAGCGCCGCTGCTGAGCATTGCGCAGCTTTGCGTGGATGCGGCGGTATATCCGCTCATCAGTAAAGAGCGTCCGGGCGTCGAACAGGTGCGGACGAAGGCATATGAAGCGATGCTGGACTATGATTACGGGAAAATGACTTCTTCTTTTATGGGACGGGTGAAAATTGCGCGGCTGCGGGAAATCCTGTATGGGATCATGCAGGTGGAACAGCGGATAGGCGATGTTGTGAAAGAGATCGGTCGATTGGAAGAGAGAAAGGATACGATGGAGATGATCCGTACGGTTGACCGTCTGTATAATACCGTGATCGATACCTCTTTTGAGCGCAAGCACGGAGACCTGGAGCATATCCTGAGCGTGGACACGGAGGAGCTTGCCCAGGCAAAATGGCAGGACTTCCTCGATGAGGAGATGTACGAGTCGGCGCTGGAGCAGATGATAGAGGACATCCATACAAGGGTGACCTCCCTGGAAGATTATATGGAGGAAGAGCAGGAAAAAAAGCGGACAGGAAAAGGGAAAAGCATCGTGACGCTGGATAAAGAGGCGATCGCCAAAATGAATCATTATATTCAGTTGAATTTTGGGCGTTCCTATCTGAGCGAGAGGGAGCAGGAGCGTCAAAACCGCCGCTTGTGCATCGGCGCGCATACGGGCTGCAGCCTCTATTATACAGACGGCATTCTGGCGGACCCTGTTTTTAAAAATGCGCAGTACGTCAATGCAAAAAAGCAGGCGGAGCGCAATCGCCTTTTGTTTCACAATAACAAAAATCTGGTAAAACGCAATATTGAAATTATGACAGCCGCCATCCGCCGGTCGTTGATAAGAAGAACAGAGGACGACAGGATTGCGTCTGAGTATGGGACGATTCTGCCGTCAAGGCTGTGGAAAATAGGAAGGGCGGATACCGGCAAGATGTTTACCAGAGTGATGAAACAAAATTGCTCCGCATTTGTGGTGGATATCTTAATGGACGCCAGCGGCTCCCAGAGAGACCGGCAGAGCCAGGTGGCGCTGCAGGCATTTATCATCAGCGAAGCTTTGAGCATTGCCGGTATTCCGGTAAGGGTGATGAGCTTTTGTACCTTCTGGGATTATACCGTCATGCAGAGGTTCCGGGAATATGACGATGCCAGAAGCGCCAATCAGAATATTTTTAATTATTACACCTCCTCGAACAACAGGGACGGGCTGGCGATAAGGGCAGCCGCAGATTCTTTGCAGGAGAGGGAGGAGGAAAACAAAATTCTGATCGTGCTCAGCGACGGGCGCCCCAATGATGTGATTGTGAACAGGCCCAACAGCCGCAATCCCATGCCATATTGCGGCGATTATGCCGTGCAGGACACCGCATCCGAGGTGCGCAGCCTGAGAAATCCTGGTATTTTTGTCTTGGGCGTGTTCGCGGGAATGGAGAAGGATCTTGCGGCGGAGAAAAAGATTTTTGGCAAAGATTTTGCTTATATCAGGGATATCCGCAATTTTTCCCATGTAGTAAGCAGGTATCTGCAAAGGCTTCTGGACTGGTAACAGATTACGGCAATACCTCCAAATATTAACAAAAAATTTGGAAATGAAAAAAGTTATTAAAAAATGTTGACATTAAATTATGAATATGTTAAGATGTGAGCGTAAGAGATGTAACAATTTTGTAATAAAATGGAAATGATTGTTAATTTGGAGGATAAAGCAATGAAAAAGGGAATGAAAAAACATGTGATGAAGGCAGCGGCGTGTTTCCTGGCAGGCAGCATGACAGCTGCAGTGAGCGGGGCATCGGCGATGGCAGCGGGCGTATCGCTCGTGGGTTTAGATTCACAGATTTCCCAGAATACTGAGAGCAGCGGACAGGAAGAGGAAGCTGTCCAGGAGACAGAAGCTGTGGCAGAGAATGTAATTAATACCGTAGCAGTTGCGCAGATGGGTGATGATTCTTATTTTAATATCCGTTCGAACCCGGATACCGAATCTGATGTAGTCGGCAAGCTGTATAACAATAACGTGGCGACGATCCTGGCGGAGGATGGCGACTGGTATTATGTACAGTCCGGTAACTGTGAGGGATATGTGGCAAAGTACCTTCTGACAACGGGCTCTGCAGCGGCAGAGATCGTGGCAGAGGTAGGAACGCCGGTGGCACAGGTAAATGTAGAAGGACTGATGGTGCGTTCGGATGCGTCTGAAGACGCGGAAGTATTGGATATGGTAACGGCAGACCAGATTGTATATCTGGAAGAAGATCTGGGCGGCTGGGCAAAGGTATCTACCGGCAGCGTTACCGGTTATGTTTGCGCCGATTATGTAAGCTATGCGACATATCTGCCGCAGGCTGAGTCGGCAGAAGAAGAGGCGGCAAGGATTGCAGCGGAAGAAGCGGCTTATGAGGCATGGCTGGCAGCAGAGGAGCAGGCTTATCTGGAAGCGCAGGCGGCTGCACAGGCAGAATGGGAAGCACAGAACCAGGCATGGATTGAATACCTGCAGAGCCAGGGATATTACGCTGATGAAGCACAGGCAACAGCAGATCAGGCGTATGCGGATCAGGCATATGCAGAGCAGGTAGCGGCAGATGCGCAGGCAGCGGCAGACGCGGCGGCAATGGCAGGAGATGAGCAGGCGTACGCAGATGCGCAGGCATACGCGGATCAGGCGGCAGCAGATGCGGCAGCGCAGGCACAGGCGGCAGCGGAAGCACAGGCAGCGGCGGACGCAGCGGCACAGGAACAGATCGATACGGCAACACAGGTTCTGACGGATGCGGGCGTTGATGTGAGCACGATTACTTCGGACGGCAGCACCTCTTCCTTACGACAGCAGATCGTGGATTACGCACTGCAGTTTGTAGGCAACCCGTATGTATATGGCGGTACCAGCCTGACAAATGGAACCGACTGCTCTGGATTTACACAGTCTGTCATGGCGGATAACGGAATCAGCATCAGCCGTACAGCAGGACAGCAGTCACAGGGAGGTACTTCGGTAGATTTGGATAACCTTCAGCCGGGCGACCTGTTATTCTACTCAGGTGACGGCGATTACGGAATCGGACATGTAACGATGTACATCGGCAATGGACAGGTCGTACATGCAAGTAACTCTACAGATGGTATCATCATCTCAGACATAGATTACAGAACTCCGGTTTCTGCTAAGAGCTACATAGATTAATAGAATAGCTACAGCCGCCGTACCGATAAGGTGCGGCGGTTTTTGTGTGCGCCAAGTACGCGCGGAGGCGTCCGCCTTCCCCATGAAATAATAGCTTGAATTTGCGGGGTAAATACGGTA